>NZ_JAPJQF010000036.1:0-26287 GCF_030825285.1 Anaerotruncus massiliensis (ex Togo et al. 2026) | reverse complement strand
CAGCAGAACGGCAGGCCCCAGCAGGGCGGCTTTAACCAGAACCGCCCGCAGCAGGGACGCCCGGCGCCCCAGCAGGGCCAGGGCGGCCAGCAGAACCGCCCGCAGCCGCCCCGCCCGGCGGCGCAGCCGCAGCAGCAGCCCAACCGGAACCAGCCGCCGCGCCAGCGCGGCTCCGCGACGGTGGATATGCGCGCGGGCGCCACGCAGGTGGAGCTCGACCGCTACAACGAGAAATACGACACCCTCGCCCAGCAGAAGGTGGGCAACCAGAATATGACCGCGCAGAAGCAGAAGCTGACCCAGCGCAGCGCCGAGCGCCGCCGCGGCAAGCCGGTCATGTCCCGCAAGGAGCGGGAGGACGCCAAGATGCGCCGCCTGGAGCTGGAGCGCCAGCGCCGCAAGAACCTCGAGGTCGCCCTGCCCGAGGAGATGACGGTGGGCGAGCTGGCCGCGCGGCTGCACCTGACCGCCTCCGAGGTCATCAAGCGGCTCATGACGCTCGGCGTGATGGCGTCGATCAGCGACACGATCGACTACGACACCGCCGCCATGGTCGCCATGGAGATCGGCGCGAAGGTCGAGAAGGAGGTCGTCGTCACGATCGAGGACCGCCTCTTCCAGGTGGAGAACGAGGACGACGACTCCACTCTCGTCGAGCGCCCGCCCATCGTCGTGGTCATGGGCCACGTCGACCACGGCAAGACCTCCCTGCTCGACGCGATCCGCAACACCAACGTGACCGAGGGGGAGGCCGGCGGCATCACCCAGCACATCGGCGCCTACCAGGTCATGGTCAACGACCGCCCGGTCACCTTCCTCGACACCCCCGGACACGCGGCGTTCACCTCGATGCGCGCCCGCGGCGCGCAGGTCACCGACATCGCGGTCATCGTGGTCGCGGCGGACGACGGCATCATGCCCCAGACGGTCGAGGCGATCAACCACGCCAAGGCGGCGGGCGTCTCGATCATCGTGGCGATCAACAAGATGGATAAGCCCCACGCGAACCCCGACAAGGTGATGCAGGAGCTGACCGAATACGAGCTGGTGCCCGAGGCGTGGGGCGGCGACGTGCCCTGCATGCCCGTCTCGGCCAAGAGCGGCGATGGCATCCCCGACCTGCTCGAGATGATCCAGCTCGTCGCGGACACGAGCGAACTCAAGGCCAACCCCGACCGCATGGCGCGCGGCACCGTCATCGAGGCGAAGCTCGACAAGGGCCGCGGCCCCGTCGCGACGATCCTCGTCCAGACGGGCACGCTGCATGCGGGCGACGCAGTCATCGCGGGCAGCACCTTCGGGCGCGTGCGCGTCATGCTCAACGACCGCGGAGAGCGGGTGGAGGAGGCCGGCCCCTCGACGCCGGTGGAGATCACCGGCCTGGACGACGTGCCGGAGGCGGGCGACGTGCTCAACGCCGTCGAGGACGAGCGCCTCGCCAAGGAGCTCGTCGAGCAGCGCAAGCACGAGCAGAAGGAGGCGCAGTTCAGCGCCTACGAGAAGGTCACCCTCGACAACCTCTTCAGCCACATCTCCCAGGGCGACGTCAAGGAGCTGCCCATCATTGTCAAGGCCGATGTGCAGGGCTCGGTCGAGGCCGTCAAGCAGTCGCTTGAAAAGCTCTCGAACGAAGAGGTGCGCGTCAAGGTCATCCACGGCGCGGTCGGCGCGGTCAGCGAGAGCGACGTCATGCTCGCCGACGCGTCCAACGCGATCATCGTCGGCTTCAACGTCCGTCCCGACCCCGTCGCCAAGGAGAACGCCGAGCGCGACGGCGTCGAGCTGCGGTTCTACCGCATCATCTACGACGCCATCAACGACGTCGAGACGGCCATCAAGGGCATGCTGACGCCCAAGACCCGCGAGGTCGAGCTCGGCCGCGCCGAGGTCCGCCAGGTCTACAAGATCACCGGCGTGGGCACCGTCGCGGGCTGCTACGTGCTCGAGGGCAAGATCACCCGCAACGCGGAGATCCGCGTCGTGCGCGACGGCATCATCATCGCCGACGATAAATTGGCCTCCCTCAAGCGCTTCAAGGACGACGTCAAGGAGGTCGCGAAGGGCTACGAGTGCGGCACCGGGCTCAACAAGTTCAACGACATCAAGGAGGGCGACATCTTCGAGGCGTATGAAATCGAGGAATATCGCGAATCCTAACAGCGCGGGGCTTCCCCGCGAAAGTGACCGGAAGGAGGGCTCGTCATGGGCTCTTACAGGGCTTCCAGAACGGAAGAGGACGTCAAACGGGAGCTGAGCGACATCATGCGCTCCCTCAAGGACCCGCGCATCACGGGGCTGCTGTCGATCGTAAAGCTCGACCTTGCGAAGGATCTGAGCTCCTGCAAGGTCTACATCAGCTCGATGGACGGCCTCGAGGCGGCCAAAAGCGCCGTCAAGGGGCTCACAAGCGCGGCCGGCTTCATCAAGCACGAGCTGAACAGCCGGCTCAAGCTGCGCAGGCTCCCCGAGTTCAGCTTTGTGGCGGACGATTCGATCGCCCACAGCGCGGATATCGCCAGGATGTTAAACGACCTTCAGAAGTGAGGTGACGCAATTGGGAACCAGCAGACCGGTGGACGCCGCGGGCGCGGCCGCGATCATCCGCGGGGCGGACCATATCGTGATCCTCTGCCACCAGAAGCCGGACGGCGACACGCTGGGCAGCGGCTTCGCGCTGCTCGGCGCGCTGCGCGCGCTCGGCAAGACCGCGCGGATCGAATGCCCGGACGGGTTCCCGCCGCGCTACTGCTTCATGTACCCCGGCTTCACCGGGGAGGACCAGCCGGCGTTTGCCCCCGAGCTGGTGGTCGCGGTGGACATCGCGGACGTGCAGCTTCTGGGGGACCTGCGCCCGCGGTATGAGGGGAGGATCGGCCTCTGCGTCGACCACCACCCCTCCAACACCCGCTACGCGGAAAACCTGCTGCTCGACACCGGCGCCGCCGCCACGGTGGAATCGATCTACTGCATCATCCAGGAGCTCGGCGTGGGGATCGACTACCGCATGGCGGTGTGCATCTACACGGGGCTGGCGACCGACACGGGGTGCTTCCGCTACTCCAACACGACCGCCCGCACCCACATCCTCGCGGCCGAGATGATGCGCATCGGCATCGACAGCTACCGCATCAACAAGATGATGTTCGAGACCAAGTCGGTCGCGCGCATGGAGCTCGAGCGCCGGGTCATGGACACGCTGGAATACCACTACGACCACCGCATGGTGATCACCGTCATGACCCGGCGGGCGATCGTGGAGACGGGCGTGCCCGAGGAGGACATGGAGGGCATCGCGGCCGTCCCGCGGCAGATCGAAGGGGTGGACGTCGCGGTGATGCTCCAGCAGAAGGAGGAGCGCCGCTGGCGCGTCTCGATGCGCAGCAGCGAGCATGTGAACTCGTCCGCGGCCTGCGCCCGCCTGGGCGGAGGCGGACATGCCCGCGCGGCGGGCTGCACCCTCGAGGGGACGCTCGAGGAGGTCAAGGCCCGCCTGGTGGAGGAGCTCCGGACCGAACTCACCCCCGTTTGAGGGAAGGATAAGGGACAGGAAGACATATGGCGGAACAAAACGGGATCCTTTGCATAGACAAGCCGGAAGGCTTTACATCGTTTGACGTGGTGGCGAAGCTGCGCGGGATCGCGGGCACCCGCCGCGTCGGCCACGCGGGGACGCTCGATCCGATGGCGACGGGCGTGCTTCCGCTTTTTTTCGGCCGCGCGACCAAGGCGTGCGACATCCTGCCCCGGCAGGACAAGCGCTACCTCGCGGATTTCCGGCTCGGCGTGACCACCGACACGCAGGACGCGACGGGCAGGGTGCTCTGTGAGCGGGACCCTTCGGGGGTCTCAGGGGCGGACGTGCGAAAGGCCGCCGCGCGTTTCACGGGGGAGATCATGCAGGTGCCGCCCATGTACTCCGCCCTGCGGGTGGAGGGCAAACGCCTTTACGAGCTTGCGCGGCAGGGGGTGGAGGTGGAGCGCAAGGCCCGCCCCGTCACCATCCATTCGCTCGACTTCGTCTCGTGGGACGGGGCGTCCCACACCTGCCGGATCGACGTGCACTGCTCCAAGGGGACCTACATCCGCACGCTGGTGGCCGATATCGGCGAGGCGCTCGGATGCGGCGCGGTCATGACCGGGCTGCGGCGCACGATGGCGGCGGGCTTCACGCTCGCCGACTGCGTCACGATCGGGGAGGCCGGGGATCTCGCGCGGGAGGGCCGGTTTGCGGAAGCGCTGCTCCCGGTGGGCGCGGCCTTCGCGGGGCTACCCAGGGCGCGCCTCAGTGAAAAGCAGGCGAAGATGTTTTTAAACGGCGTGCGCCTCGACCCGGCGCGCGTCGCCCGCCCCGGGGGGGAGGGCCCCTTCGCGGTCTATCTGGGGGAGGAGACCTTCCTCGGGACGGCGGAGGTGAAAAACGGGGAATTCCGGATGGTTAAACTATTTACGCTGGAGGTGTAGCCCTTGCGGGTCTTTCATACGATCGCCGAGGCGGCCCCGGCCGGCCGGTCGGCCGTCGCCTGCGGCTTTTTCGACGGGCTGCACATCGGGCACGCCGCGGTGATCGGCCGCGCCGTCGAACGGGCCGGGGAGGCGGGGCTCACCCCCGGCGTCTTCACCTTTACGATCCACAGCGGGCACCCCGCCCGCAAATGCGACAACTGCGAGATCATCACCGAGACGAAAAAGTTCCACATGCTCGAGAAATGGGGGGTGCGGCTGCTGCTCTCCCCCGACTTCACCGATTTTTCCGCCATGCCGCCCGAGGAATTCGTCGACGAGGTGCTCGTGCGGCGGCTCGGCGCGGCGGTCGTCTGCTGCGGCGACGACTTCCGGTTCGGGCGGGACGCCGCGGGGGACGTGCCGATGCTGAAAACCCTCTGCGCGGCGCGCGGCGTCGAGGTGGACGTCGTCCCGGCCGTGCTGTGGGGGGGCGAGCGGGTGAGCAGCACCCGCATCCGCCGGCTGCTCGGCGAGGGGGAGGTCGAAACCGCCGGCGAGCTGCTCGGGCGGGCGTTCGGTTACGACTTCACCGTCGTGCACGGCAAGCGGCTCGGCCGCACGATCGACTCCCCGACGATCAACCAGCGGTTCCCCGCCGATTTTGTGCGGCTGCGCCACGGGGTCTACGCGGCGGCGGCGCGGGTGGACGGGGTCCTGCGCCCGGCGGTCACCAACATCGGGCTGCGCCCGACAGTGGAGAACGCGTCCGCCGTCAACTCGGAGACCTACATCATCGGCTTTTCGGGCGACCTCTACGGGCAGGCGGTCGAGGTGCGGCTGCTGCGGTTTCTGCGGGGGGAGCGGAAGTTCCCGTCGGTCGGGGAGCTCAAACGCCAGATTCAGGCGGACGCGGCGGCCTCCCTGCCCGTCGCGGAACGGTACATTGCCGAAAAAAACGGAAAATAAAGGGGCATGATCCCTTTACATTCGGTCAACACTATGCTACAATAAACAATTGATATGACCTTTTTCACGGAGACAGGGTTTTACGCCCGGGCGAAGAGCCGAACGGGATGTCACCCGCCTGTCCCTGAGATCAAGGCAAATTTAACATGAAAGGTGATTCCCAACATGATCCGCAAGGAAGAAAAACAGGAAGTCATTCTCCAGAACGCCACCCATGAGGGCGACACCGGTTCGCCGGAAGTCCAGGTTGCCATCCTCACCAAGAGGATCGCCGACCTCACCGAGCACCTCAAGACCCACAAGAAGGACCATCATTCCCGCCGCGGCCTCTTCAAGATGATCGGCCAGCGGAGAAACCTGCTCAACTATCTGGCCAAAAAGGACATCAACCGCTACCGCGCGCTGATTGCCAAGCTGGGCCTGCGCAAGTAAGCCATAAACGAAAGGCAGGCGGAGCGTCCGCCTGCCTTTCGATGCATCATCCAGAAGAATTTTACGGAGCTGTGGGCGTCCTTTTAGCAGTTACTTGAGCGCTCGAATTCCCCTCGAACGCTGAAATACTTGCTAAAAAGTACGCAGCTCCGTGAGATAAAATATTTTGATTACGGAGGAACTGCAATGTTTGAAAACTACAAGGTATACGAAATCGAATACGGCGGCAAGAAAATGACCTTTGAAACGGGCAAGATGTGCTGCCTGTCCAACGCGTCGATCCTCGTGCGCTGGGGCGAGACGGTCGTGCTCTGCAACGTCACCGCCTCCAAGAAGCCCCGCGAGGGCATCGACTTTTTCCCGCTGTCGGTCGACTTCGAGGAGAAGCTCTATTCGGTCGGCAAGATCCCCGGCTCCTTCATCAAGCGCGAGGCGCGCCCCTCCGACAAGGCGATCCTCAACTCCCGCCTCGTCGACCGCCCCATCCGCCCGCTCTTCCCCAAGGACATGCGCAACGACTGCTCGGTCGTCATGACCGTCATGTCGGTCGACGCCGACTGCCCGCCCGAGATCGCCGGCATGTGCGGCGTTTCGCTCGCGCTGACCATCTCCGATATCCCCTGGAACGGACCGATCGCCGGCGTCAACGTCGGGCTTGTCGACGGCGAGATCGTCGTCTGCCCGACCGCCGAGCAGCGCGCGAAGAGCGACCTGCACCTGACCGTGGCGGCGGACGAGGACGTCATCTGCATGATCGAGGCGGGCGCCAACGAGGTCGCCAACGACGTCATGCTCGACGCGATCATCCAGGGCCACACCGAGATCAAGAAGATGGTCCGCAAGATCAAGGAGATTCAGGCCGAGATCGGCAAGCCGAAGTTCGCCTTCGAGTCGGTCAAGGTCCCCGCCGACCTCTTCGAGGCGGTCAAGGAGTTCGCCATCGAGGACGTGCGCGCCGCGCTCGACACCGACGACAAGAGCGTGCGCGACGAGCGCCTCGCCCCCGTCGAGGAGCGCGTCCACGCGCAGTTCGACGACGAGGAGAAGTCCAACGCCGCCCAGATCGACGAGGCGTTCTACCAGCTCCAGAAATTCGTCGTCCGCCGCTGGCTGCTCGACGAGCAGAAGCGCGTCGACGGCCGCAAGATGGACGAGATCCGCCCGCTGGCCGCCGAGGTCGGCCTGCTGCCCCGCGTCCACGGCTCCGGCATGTTCACCCGCGGCCAGACCCAGGTGCTGACCATCTGCACGCTCGGCACCGTCAGCGAGGCCCAGAAGCTCGACGGCATCGACGACCAGGACCAGAAGCGCTACATCCACCACTACAACTTCCCCTCCTATTCGACGGGCGAAACCAAGCCCAGCCGCGGCCCCGGCCGCCGCGAGATCGGTCACGGCGCGCTCGCCGAGCGCGCCCTCGAGCCGATGATTCCGTCGCTTGAGGAGTTCCCCTACACCATCCGCCTCGTCTCCGAGGTGCTCTCCTCCAACGGCTCCACCTCGCAGGGCTCCATCTGCGGCTCCACGCTGGCGCTGATGGACGCGGGCGTGCCGATCAAGCGCCCCGTCGCGGGCATCTCCTGCGGACTGATCACCGAGGGCGACCGCTGGATGACGATGGTCGACATCCAGGGGCTCGAGGACTTCTTCGGCGACATGGACTTCAAGGTCGGCGGCACCGAAAAGGGCATCACCGCCATCCAGATGGACCTCAAGATCAAGGGCCTTAACTACGACATGATCAAAGAGGCGTTCGAGAAGACCTACCAGGCGCGCATGTATATCCTGAACGACATCATGCTGCCGGCCATCCCCGCGCCGCGCGAGGAGCTCTCCAAGTACGCGCCCAAGGTGAAGAGCATCCACATCAACCCCGACAAGATCCGCGAGGTCATCGGTTCGGGCGGCAAGGTCATCCAGAAGATCTCCGCCGACTGCGGCGTCAAGATCGACATCGACGACGACGGCACCGTCGTGGTCTCGTCGGTCGACGCGGACGGCATCCGCCGCGCCGTCTCGATCATCGAGACGATCGTCAACGACCCCGAGGTCGGCGCGATCTACAAGGGCAAGGTCACCCGCCTGATGAACTTCGGCGCCTTCGTCGAGCTCGCCCCCGGCAAGGAGGGCCTCGTGCACATCTCCAAGCTCGATATGGGCCGCGTCGAGAAGGTCGAGGACGTCGTCGCCCCCGGCGACGAGGTCATCGTCAAGGTCACCGAGATCGACCAGCAGGGCCGCATCAACCTCTCCCGCCGCGACGCGCTCATCGCCATGGAGGCCAAAAAGAACGCCGCCAAGCAGCAGTAAAAGACCAGTTTCACGGGCCCGCCTTCCGGCGGGCCCGTTCTTTTTTTTCTTGAAAAAAAGAACCAAAAAAAGCGCTTCTCAGGATAAGCTGCCGCGCTTTGCGAAGCGCGGCAAGGGGCTCCGCCCCTTGACCCCGCCGCCTTTTGAAAAAGGCGGGCGAAAACTTTGAGCGGGCGGGCGAAAACGTTTGTCTCACGGGGCGCGTGCGCGGCGGGGGGGCGCGGCCGGCCTGAATCAAAAGTTCCCCGGGCGGGGCTTCCAGGGGGCCTTTTGCAAAAGGCCCCCTGGAAAAATTGAATTTTCGGTGAATATATGCTATAATCAATTGTTATCGGGCGGGATATTTGCTATGATAGCATCTGTACACCCGTACAAAATTCTAACGACAATATGGAGGTTGGTTTTTTCTTGGACAGTACAAGCGGCATATTATACCTGGTTTTGGTGGTACTGCTTTGCTTCTCCGCCTTTTTCTCCGCGAGTGAGACGGCCTATTCGTCCCTCAACAAGATCCGCATGAAGAACTACGCGGACGGCGGAAACAAAAAAGCGAAACGGGCGCTCGCGGTCGTGGACGACTTCGACCGCCTGCTCTCGACCATCCTGGTGGGCAACAACGTCGTCAACATGGCGAGCGCGTCGATTGCCACGGTGATCGCGACGGCGGTCTTCGGCGCCTCGGGCGCGGCGATCGCCACAACGGTGATGACCATCCTGGTACTGATCTTTGGAGAAATCCTGCCGAAAACGCTGGCGAAGGAGAACAGCGAGTCGATCGCCATGAAGACGGGCGGCCTGCTCCAGTTCTTCATCAAGCTGCTGACCCCCGTGGTCTTCTTCTTCGTCAAGATCAAGGAGCTTGCCCTGCGCCTTTTGAAGGGCGCGGAGGCGCAGCCCTCCGTTACCGAGGAGGAGCTCAAATACATCGTCGAATCGATCGAGCAGGAGGGCGTGCTCGAGGAGCAGGAGAGCGATCTCGTGCAGTCGGCCCTCGACTTTGACGAGATCACCGTGCAGGAGATCCTGACCCCGCGCGTCGACCTCGTCACGATCGACGTCGAGGACCCGCTCGACGAGGCGCTCGAGGTGGTGCTCGGCGCGCACTTCTCCCGCATCCCCGTCTACCGGGGCACCGTCGACAACATCATCGGCGTTTTGCAGGTGCGCGACCTGCTCAAGGCGGTCGTGCAGAAGACCGACACCCGCCTTTCCCACCTCGTGACCGACTGCGTCTTCGTGCACAAGACGATGCGGATCTCCACCCTGCTCGCCGAGTTCAAGGCGAAAAAGCTGCACCTGGCGGTCGTCACCGACGATTACGGCGGCACGATGGGTATCGTCACGATGGAGGACGTGCTCGAACAGCTCGTCGGCGACATCTGGGACGAGTCGGACGAGGTGCGGGACGACTTCGTGCAGGTCGGCCGCGGCACCTATATCGTAAGCGGCGACATGAACGTCTTTGAGATGCTCGAGGAGCTCGGCGAGGACGACCGGAGCTTTGAGAGCGATTACAATACCGCGGGCGGCTGGGCGATGGAGATGCTCGGCCACATCCCCGAGGCGGGCGAGCAGTACGGCTACCGCGACCTGGTGGTCACCGTGTCCGAGGTGGAGGAGCAGCGGATCCTTTCGCTGCGCGTCGAGCGGATCCCGACCCTCGAGGAGGAGCCCGGCCCCGGCGAGGGGCGGCGGGCGGACAAAAAGAAAGACGAATAATTTCGTTCCCGCTTCGCGGGACGGGGAGCAGATGAATATGAGGGATTTTTCAAAGGCCAGGCGGGTCGTGGTGAAGGTCGGATCGTCCACCCTCACCCACGAGAGCGGGCTTCTCAACATCCGGCGGGTGGAGCAGCTCGTGAAGGTGCTCGCCGACATCGAGAACAGCGGCCGGCAGGTCGTGCTCGTCTCCTCCGGCGCCATGGCCGTGGGGGTCGGCAAGCTCGGGCTGCATGAAAAGCCCGCCGACATGCCCGGCAAGCAGGCGGTGGCCGCCATCGGGCAGTGCGAGCTGATGTACATCTACGACAAGCACTTTTCCGAATATAACCACGTCACGTCGCAGGTCCTGCTGACCCGCGACGTGGTCGACGACCCGATGCGCAAGCGCAACGTCCAGAACACGTTCGAGCGGCTGCTCGGCCTGGGCACGATCCCGATCGTCAACGAGAACGACACGGTTTGCACGGAGGAGATCGAGCACGCAGCCACCTTCGGCGACAACGACACCCTCTCGGCGACGGTGGCGGAGCTGGCGGGCGCGGACCTGCTGGTTATTTTGAGCGACATCGACGGCCTCTACGACGGCGACCCGCGCGAAAACCCCGGCGCGAAGCTGCTGCACGAGGTGGACGAGATCACGCCCGAGATCGAGGCGTGCGCCGCGGGCGCGGGCAGCGCGCGCGGCACCGGCGGCATGATCACCAAGCTCCACGCCGCCGGACTCGCGACGGCGGCGGGCATCGACATGGTCATCATGAACGGCGCGCAGCCGAAAAAGCTCTACGACCTGTTTGAAAACGCGGAGATCGGAACCTACTTCCCCGCGGCGAAATAGACACCCCCATCAAAAGGAGGCGGCGCAGATGAACAGCCTGACCGAAACCGGAAAACGCGCCCGCGCGGCGTCTCGCGTGCTCGCGTGCACGACCACGGGGCAGCGGAACGCGGCCCTTACCGCGATCGCCGCGGCGCTCGAGGTGAACGCGGCGGCGGTGCTGGCCGAGAATGAAAAGGACCTCGCGGCGGCAAAGGAAAACGGCATGATCGCGTCGACGCAGGACCGCCTGCGGCTGACTCCGGCGCGCATTTCGGACATCGCGGAGGCGGTGCGCGACCTCGTGAAGCTGCCCGACCCGGTCGGGCAGATCATCGGCGGCGGCAGCCGCCCCAACGGGCTCAAGATCGAAAAGGTGCGGGTGCCGCTCGGCGTGGTCGGCATGATCTACGAGGCGCGCCCCAACGTCACCGTCGACGCGGCCTGCCTCTGCCTCAAATCGGCCAACGCCTGCATCCTGCGGGGCGGCAAGGAGGCCATCCGGTCGAACACCGCGTTCGCCGAGATCATGTGCGGCGCGCTCGAGGGCGCGGGGCTCCCGCGCGACGGCATCCAGCTCGTCACCGACACCTCCCGCGCCTCCGCGGGCGACCTGATGACCCTCGACGGCTACCTCGACGCGCTCATCCCGCGCGGCGGCAAGGGGCTCATCCAGGCGGTCGTCAAGGGCGCGAGCGTCCCCGTCATCGAGACGGGCGCGGGCAACTGCCACATCTATGTGGACGACTCGGCCGATTTGGAGATGGCGGTGCGCGTCTGCGACAACGCCAAGACCTCCCGCCCGTCCGTCTGCAACGCGGTGGAGACGGTGCTCGTGCACCGGGAGATCGCGGCGGCGTTTTTGCCGAGGCTCAAGGAGGCGCTCGACGTCCACCATGTCGAGCTGCGCGGCTGCGCGCGCACGGCCGCCCTCATCCCCGGCGTCGTCCCCGCCGCCGAGGAGGACTACGACACCGAGTTTGACGACTATATCCTCGCGTTGCGGGTGGTCGACAGCCTCGACGAGGCGATCGAACACATCCAGCGGTACACCACCGGGCATTCGGAGGCGATCCTCACCGAAACTTATTCGCACGCGCAGGAGTTCACCTCGCGCATCGACGCGGCGGCCGTCTACATCAACGCGTCCACCCGCTTTACCGACGGCGGGGAGTTCGGCTTCGGCGCGGAGATCGGCATCTCCACCCAGAAGCTGCACGCGCGCGGGCCGATGGGCCTCAATGAGCTCTGCTCCTGCAAATACATCGTGACCGGCAGCGGCCAGACCCGCTGACGGACCGCGGAAAGGACACTGGCATGGAGAAAACGAATCAGGCCCCGCGGCGGGACCCCGCCGAAGGGCTTCACTACCGGAAAAATAAATATGCCGCGCCGGTCGGGGGGATCTTCCTCTTCCTGGCGGCGGTGGGGCTCGTCGCGGTGGGCATCTTCTGCGTGCGCTTCACCCAGAGCCTGCTCGACAACACCCGCGAAAAACAGAAGTTCGAGCAGATCATCACGCCGGTGCTGATGTTCGACCCGCTGCCTTTCGAGTCACCCTCCGACGTGAACCCTCTCTTCCTGCTGCAGTCGTCGCTGTGGAGCGCGATGCTCGGGGAGAAGCGCGCCAGCTACCAGGAGGACCCGCTCGAGCGCGTCATGGTGCCCGCGTCCGACGTGGACGTGGCGTGCGCCCGGCTCTACGGCCCCGACGTGAAGCTGGAGCACCAGACCTTTACGATCAACTACGTCGACAACTACGTCTACGACGAGGAGACCAGGACCTACTACGTGCCGGTCACCGGACAGGTGGGCATGTACACGCCGAGCGTCGAGCGGGTGGTCAAGAAGGGGGACGTCTACACGCTGACGGTGGGCTACCTCCAGCCGACGACCGCCTGGACCCAGGCCACCGCCGACAAGGACGGCAAGCCGGAGGCGGACAAATACATGATCTACGAGCTGAAAAAGGTCAAGGACCACTATCAGCTCACGGCGATCCGCGACCTGCCCTCCGAGCTGCTCCCCGAGTACGGCCAGCAGGTGCAGGCCGATTCGGCCGCCCAGCCCGCCGCGTAATCAAAGAGATGAGAAAAGCCCCGTTCCGCGAAAGCGGAACGGGGCTTTTTTGGCGTGAGCAGATCACCGGCCGGAGCGCCTGAGGGAGAGGCAGAGGGCCGCCGCGTAGAGCCCCGAGAGGAAGTAGAAGACGGCGGCCGCGGGGGAAAGCCCGAGCGCGACGGTCTTCCCGGCGAGCGCGGCCGCGATCATGCCGCCCGGCACGGCGATCGCGAAGAGGGCGAAGGCGGGCCCGAAGAAGAGGAGCTGGCGCACGCCCTTTTCGGCGCCGACGCCCGACAGGATGCGCGCGTGCGCGAGCAGGAAGGGGGCCATCAGGATCAGCATGACGATCGTGAGCATCTGGTCGGAGACGTTGCGCAGCGCGGTGTAGGCCATAAAGGAGCTGAGCAGCTCGCCGATCTCCCACACGAGCGGCAGCAGCATCAGCCAGCCGTTCATCCGCAGGGTGTGCAGCCCGCCCTCGAGGTCGAAGCCGTTTTGCGGAAGCCGGGGGTCGGGTTCGGCCGTAAAAGCGCGGAATTCGCAGGGGATCGTGAAGGGCCCGGCGCCCGCGACCCGGAAGAAAAGAAAGGCGCTGATCCAGGGCAGGGCCAGCCGGAAGAGAAGGGTGAAGAGGCAGAGGAGCAGCTTGGGCATGAGCGGATAATCGGCGGAAAAGACTTCGGGAAGCTCCTTCAGCCGCAGCAGCGTCCAGCAGAAGAGCGCGGCCCCCGCCGCGATGGAAAGCGCCCGGAGCGGGATGGTGAAGGTGACGGACGCGCCGCGCATCCTCCGCCCGGAGAGGTACCCGGCCGCCAGCAGCAGAAGGACCGAAACGCCCAGCAGGATGTTGAAAACGAGGGGCAGCGCGCCGCCGCCCTCGTAAAAGCCGGTGGCGGGGTCGACCGCGGTGAGCTTGAGCACGACGCGCAGGATCAGGCAGACTGCGGCGCAGCCCGCGAGGGAAAAGAAGAGCGGACGGTTTTTCGTCATGGCGGCCTCCGTGAAACGGGGGCGCGAGCGCCCCCGGAATTGATTTTCAGAAAATGGATATCTAAATAATTATACCGCCTGACCGGGTCCCGGTCAAGCGGTATTGTGTTTCCCTCATTTTGGATGGGCCGCCGCGCCGGGGGAGCGGATGAGACCCATCCGGATGAAAATCAGATGCCGGCCTTTTGCGCCATAAAGTCGATCCACTTGTCGCGCTTCATCATGGAGATCTTGTCGGTGACGAGCTTGCCGGTCTCCATCTCCTCGTAGGTGATCGTGATGCCGATCGGGACGAGGAGTTGGGAGCATTTCCCGAGCTCCCGGATGTTCCGGTAGGGGACGACGATGTTGTCGGCCAGAAGCCCGGTCAAAACGATCAGCCGCTCCTCCGTAAAGTAGGCCCACCCCTGTTTCCAGGGGCCCATCTTTCCGACCAGCCGCTCCACGTAGCTCGCCTGCAAATAGTCGACCAGGGTGTCCGACGGGTCCATGACGCCCAATTCCACCAGATTCTGCTTCTGCTTTTCCAGTTTTGCTTCGTTCATGATCCTTGCCTCCTTAAAATCGACCGGATGCCTCAGCTCCGGAAAATTTGACGGCTGGTTCAGCCGCGCTGCGCGAGGGGGACGTAGGAATGCGCGCCGACGATCGACTTGTAGGCGGGGCGGATGATCTTTTTGCCGGTCGAGAGCTCCTCCAGCCGGTGGGCGCACCAGCCCGCCGTGCGCGCGATTGCGAAGAGGGGGGTGTGCAGCTCGTCGGGGATGCGCAGCATCCGGTAGACAAGCCCCGAATAGAGGTCGACGTTGGCGCAGGTGATCCGGTCGCTGCCCCACTTTTCCCGCAGCACGTCGGGCGCCAGCCGCTCGACCGCGTCGAGCAGGCGGAACTCGCCCTCGTAATCGGTGCCCTTGGCCAGCTTCATCGCGTTCTGCTTGAGCACCCGGGCGCGCGGGTCGCTTTTCGTGTAGACCGCGTGCCCCATCCCGTAGATGAGCCCCGAGCGGTCGCCCGCCTCCCCGGCGACGGCCTTGCGCAGGTATTCGCGGATCTCGTTGTCGTCGTCCCAGTCGTAGACGTTCGCCTTGAGGTATTCGAGCTGCTCGATCACCTTGTGGTTCGCGCCGCCGTGGCGGGGGCCCTTGAGCGCGCCGATGCCCGCCGCGATGGCCGAGTAGGTGTCGGTCTGCGCGGAGGTGAGCACCCGCACCGCGAAGGTGGAGCAGTTGCCGCCGCCGTGTTCGCTGTGCAGCGTGAGGCAGAGGTCGAGCAGGTGGGCCTCCTCCTCGGTGAACTGCTTGTCCGAGCGCAGCATCCGCAGGATGTTCTGCGCGGTGGAAAACTCGGGGTTGGGATTATGCAAATACATCGAGCGGCCGTCGTACACCCTCTTCTTCACCTGGTAGGCCGCCGCCATGATCGACGGCATCCGCGCGATCAGCTCGATCGACTGGCGCATGACGTTTTCGATCGAGTAGTCGTCCGGCCGGGGGTCGTAGGTGTAGAGCGCGAGCACCGAGCGCGCGAGCATGTTCATGATGTTGGGGCTCGCGACCTTCATGATCATGTCCTCGGTGAAGTTTTCGGGCAGCTCGCGGTTGTCCGCGAGGATCTCCGAAAAACGGTTGAGCTGCGCGCCGGTGGGCAGGAAGCCGAGCAGCAGCAGCCAGGCGGTCTCCTCGCAGCTGTAGCGGTTTTCGGCCTGCGCGCCCGCGATCAGGTCGGTGATGCTGTAGCCGCGGTAGGTGAGCTCGCCGTCGATCGGCAGCTTTTCCCCCTCGCTGAGCAGGTAGCCGTGGACGTTGCAGACCTGCGTGATCCCGGCGACCACGCCGGTGCCGTCCGCGTTGCGCAGGCCGCGCTTGACGCCGAATTTGTTGCACAGTTCCTCGTCGAAACCGTTATACCGCGCGTACTCGCCGCATAGTAATTGAATATCCTGATTGAGCTGCTCATTGGGTGCAGCAGGCGTTTTGCCGTACATAACGGGAGCGCTCCTTTCCTCTTTCCACACAGATGCCCGGTGGGCGTTATCTCATATTGTATTCCGGTAACGTGTGAAAGTCAATAGACGTTTCCGCCGAAAAGCGGCAAAAATGAAATTTCCAAATAGAAATCTTGCATAAACAGGAGGAAGTGCAATGCGGTTCAGGGTGGCGGCAGGGCTGGTATTCGCCCTTTTGATGTTTCTGATCCCCCTTTTGGCGCTTGTGGGAAATGTGGACATGGTGCAGTATTCTCCCCGGGAAGATGCATCCGTGCCGCAGGCGTCCGCGCCCGCCGGGACGGGACAGGCCGCGCCCGAAAAGGACCCGTCCGCGCCCGCGGCGTCCTCCGGGACAACCCCCGCGGTGACGGTGGCGGACGACGGCTTCCGGATCCTGGACGATCGGACGGGGAAGGTGTTCGAGGTGAGCGCGCGGGACTATGTGCGCGGGGCGCTCGCGGCCGAGATGCCGCCGACCTTCCACCCCGAGGCGCTCAAGGCGCAGGCGGTGGCGGCGCACACCTACGCGCTGCGCCTGCGGGAGCAGAACCGCGCCGCGCCCGACGAGTCGCTCAAGGGGGCGGACTTCTCCGCCGACCCGCAGGGCTGGAAGAGTTACACGACCGAAAAGCTCTTCCGCGAGCGGTACGGCGATCTGGCGGACGCCTACTGGAAGGCGATCTGCGGCGCGGCGGACGAGGCGTGCCCCTACCTGCTCACCTGGGAGGGGGAACCGATCGTGGCGGCCTACCACTCGATGAGCAGCGGCACCACCGAGGACGCCTCCAACGTATGGACGGGCAGCGAGCCCTACCTCGTGCCGGTCGAGAGCTTTGGGGACACCCTCGCGCCCGACTATGAGACGACCGAACGGTTCCCGGTGCAGGAGGTGGCGGAAAAGCTGCAAAACGCCTGGCCGGACATCTCGCTCGGGGAGGACCCGGCCGGGTGGCTCAAGGTGACCGAACGTTCGGAGGGGGGCTATGTCACCGGCATGACGGCGGGGGACCGGGCCATCCACGGAAAGGAGCTCCGAAGCCTGCTCGGCCTGCGCTCCTCCGACTTCACGGTCGCCTGCGACGGCGCGTCCTTCACCTTTACCGTGCGGGGCTACGGACACGGGGTGGGGCTCTCCCAGTACGGCGCCGACTATCTGGCGCGGCAGGGCGCCACCTTCGACGAAATCCTCGCGCACTACTATCCCGGCGCGACGCTCGGCGTCATCGCCGGGGAGGCGGCGTCCTGAGGGTTGCAAATCGGCCAGAATATGTTAAAATGAAGGCTGTATACGGACGTGAAAAGGGGAAAAGAGACGTGGAATTTGCAAAACGCATGGACCGTTTCGGCGAGGGCATCTTTTCGGTGCTGCTGGGCATGAAGAAGGAGCAGCTCGCGCAGGGCAGGCATGTGGTGGACCTGAGCGTGGGCACCCCCAACATCCCGCCCGCGCAGCACGTTATCGACGCGCTGGTCTCCGCCGCGCAGGACAGGGGCAACTATGTCTACGCGATCAGCGACACCGCTGAGCTCCAGGACGCGGTGGCGGCGTGGTACCGGCGGCGGTACGGCGTGGAGGTCGACCCGCGCCGTGAGGTTGTCTCGCTGCTCGGCTCGCAGGAGGGGCTCGCGCACATCGCGCTTTCGGTCGTGGACGAGGGGGAGACGGTGCTCGTGCCCGATCCCTGTTATCCCGTCTTCGGCGGCGGGCCGCTCATCGCGGGCGCGAAGCTCTGGTACATGCCCCAGCGGCGGGAGAACGGCTACATCATCGACCTTGCGGAGATCCCCGAGGAGGTCGCCCGCGCGGCTAAGCTGATGGTCGTCTCCTATCCGAACAACCCCACCACCGCCATCGCGCCCGACAGCTTCTATCTCGACCTGATCGCGTTCGCGCGGAAATACGGCATCATCGTGCTGCACGACAACGCCTACAGCGAGCTCGTCTTCGACGGCGAGAGCTGCGGCAGCTTTTTGCGCTTTCCGGGCGCGAAGGAGGTCGGCGTCGAGTTCAACTCCCTCTCCAAGACCTACGGGCTGGCGGGCGCGCGGGTCGGCTTCTGCATCGGCAACCGCGAGGTCGTGTCGATGCTCTCCACCCTCAAGTCGAACATGGATTACGGTATGTTCCTGCCCGTCCAGAAGGCCGCCATCGCCGCGGTCACCGGCGACCAGTCGTGCGTCGCCGCGACCCGCCGCGCCTACCAGGACCGGCGCGACATCCTCTGCGACGGCCTCACCGCGATCGGCTGGCCGGTCGAGCGGTCCCGCGCCACGATGTTCGTCTGGGCCAAGCTCCCCGGGGGCCGGACCGACGACCAGGCGTTCGCCCAGGAGCTGCTCGCCAAAACCGGCGTGCTCATGACCCCCGGCAGCGCCTTCGGCCCCTCCGGCCGCGGGTATCTGCGCATCGCGCTCGTCCAGGACGAGCCCGAGATGCGCCGGGCGATCGAGGCGATAAAGAGCAGCGGGTTGTTGAAGTAACGGCTTTTTTTGGAAGGAAGCCTGTCGCGGCGCTTTGCTGCGGCCGTGTCTGATAAAACAAAAGTTTTCGGGGCCGGGGGGCGCTTTTTCAAAAGCGCCCCCCGCCGCGCTTCGCAAAGCGCGGAACGCTTTTTTCCTTCAGGCGTATTTTTCGGTTCCTTTTTACAAGAGAAAAAGGAACATCCGCAGGGGCGGTTTTCCGGAGGGGAAACCGCCCCTGCGACCCACTTATTGGCAGGGCGCAAATTTTCACCGGAAAAAGCCGCGCAAAACTTGCCGAACGCTGTCATTTGTGTTAAGATCGCATTAAAGCGAAGTTAAGAAAAGCTAAAGATACTATAAAGATGGGGTGCCCGCGGCCGTGACGGCCGCGGGAATCTCTGCGTAGGGGCGAAACGGAAAGATGAAGATTGTCATAGTAGGCGACGGAAAAGTCGGATGCACGCTGACGGAACGCCTGTCCAAGGAAGGGCATGACATCGTGGTGATCGACAACAACCGCCAGGTGCTGCGCGAGTCGGCGGAGATCTTCGACGTCATGGCGGTGCACGGCAACGGCGCGAGCCTGCGGGTGCAGAAGGCGGCGGACGTGCAGAACAGCGACCTGCTGATCGCGGCGGCGTCGGGGGACGAGCTGAACCTGCTCTGCTGCATCATCGCGCGCAAGCTCGGCTGCAAGCACACGATCGCGCGGATGCGCAACCCGGAATATGTTGAGCAGCTCTTTTTCCTGCGGGAGGAGCTGGGGCTGAGCATGATGATCAACCCCGAGCGCGCCTCCGCAAAGGAGATCTTCCGCCTGTTGCAGTTCCCGACCTTTTTGAAACGCGATTCCTTCGCGAAGGGGCGCGCGGAGATCGTCGAGATCGTGCTGCGGGAGGGGAGCATCCTCAGCGGCAAGCGGCTGAACGAGCTGTATAAGATCGCGAAGGTCAAAGTGCTCGTCTGCGCCGTGGAACGGGAGGACCGCGTCTACATCCCCGACGGCTCCTTCCGGCTCCAGCGGGGGGACAAGCTCTATGTCACGGCGCCCACCCAGGATTTGACGGCGCTCATCAAGCACCTTGGACTGGAGAAGATCAAGGTGCGCAACGCCATCCTCGTGGGGGGCAGCCGGATCGCCTACTACCTCGCGCGGGAACTGGAGGAGGCGGGCATCGGCGTCAAGATCATCGAGACGTCGGAGGACCGCTGCAACCAGCTCGCCGAGCTGCTGCCCCGCGCCCAGATCGTCCACGCGGACGGCTCGAGCCAGGCGGTGCTGCGCGCCGAGGGGATTGAGCAGACCGACGCGGTCGTGACGCTCACCAACATCGACGAGGAGAACCTGCTCATCTCGATGTTCGCCAACTACCTGCACGTCCCCAAGGTGGTCACCAAGATCAACCGCACCGAATATACCGAGGTCATCCGTGACAAGGGGATCGACAGCGTAATCAGCCCGAAGCTGCTCTGCGCCAACGACATTGTGCGCTATGTGCGCGCGATGCAGAACACCACCGGCTCGGTGCTGGCGCTCCACCGCATCGTGGATGAGCGGGTGGAGGCGCTGGAATTCCTCGCAAGCCCCTCGACCCGGCACCTCGGGGAGACCCTCCAGCAGATCACCCTCAAGCCGGACATCCTCATCGCCTGCATCAACCGGAAAGGCCGCATCATCATCCCCAAGGGCGACGATACGATCGAGCCGGGGGATACGCTGATCGTCGTGACGACCGCCGACCGGATGATCGTCGACCTCAACGACATCTTCGCCGACGCGCCCGAGCGGCTGGCGGCGGTGCAGTAAACGGCGGCGCGGGAGGAAATGGCGGAATGAATTACCGGATTATTGCATATTTCATCGGGCGGATTCTGCGGCTCGAGGCGGTCTTCATGGCGCCCGCGCTCGCGATCTCGCTCTACCAGGGGGAACACGCCGCGGCGGCCGGCTTTTTGATCGCGATGGGCGCCCTGCTCCTCGTGGGCGTGCCCTGGTCGTGGAAGCGCCCCGAAAACCGCTCGTTCGGCGCGCGGGAGGGGTTCGTCACGGTGGGCCTCGTGTGGGTGGTCGTCTCCCTCTTCGGGGCGCTGCCCTTCTTTTTCGGCGGGGGCATCCCAAGCTATGTCGACGCCGTCTTCGAGACGGTGTCGGGCTTCACCACCACGGGCGCGAGCATCCTGACCGAGGTGGAATCGATGGCGATGGGGCTGCTCTACTGGCGCAGCTTCACCCACTGGCTGGGCGGCATGGGCGTGCTCGTCTTCCTGCTGGCGATCGTGCCGATGACGCGCGGCTCGGGCGCGTCGCTGCATCTGCTGCGCGCCGAGAGCCCCGGCCCGCAGGTGGGCAAGCTGGTGCCCAAGATGCACCAGACGGCGAAGATCCTCTACGGCATCTATGTCGCGCTTACCCTGCTCCAGATTATCCTGCTGCTCGCGGGGGGCATGCCCCTCTTCGACGCGGTGACCACCGCGTTCGGCACCGCCGGCACGGGCGGCTTCGCGGTCAAGAACGACAGCATGGCGGGATACAGCTTCTACCTGCAGACGGTCGTCACCGTCTTTATGGCGGTCTTCGGCATCAACTTCAACATCTTTTACCTCCTGCTCATCCGGGAGTTCGCCAAGGCGTTCTTTAATGAGGAGCTGCGGGTCTACCTCGGCATCATGCTCGGGTCGATCGCGCTTGTGACGGTCAACATCTCCCACCTCTACCCGTCCGTGCGGGAGGCGCTCCACCACGCGGCCTTCCAGGTGTCGTCGATCATGACGACCACCGGCTTTGCCACGGCGGATTTCAACCTCTGGCCGGAGTTTTCCCGCTCGCTGCTCGTGCTGCTCATGGTGCTGGGCGCCTGCGCCGGGTCGACGGGCGGCGGCATCAAGACCGCGCGCCTCATCATCCTCTTCAAGTCGGTGCGCAACGAGGTGTGGAAGATGCTGCACCCCCGCTCGGTCAAGCTCGCGCGGATGGACGGCTCGATCCTCGACGAGGGCACCCTCTACGGGGTCAACGCCTATATGGCGGTCTACTGCATCATCGTCGCGGTTTCCGCCCTGCTCGTGTCGTTCGACAACTTTTCCTTTGAAACCAACGTGACCGCCGTCTTCGCCTGCCTGAACAACATCGGGCCGGGGCTGGGGCTGGTCGGTCCGATGGGCAACTACTCCGCCTTCTCCGATTTCAGCAAGCTGGTGCTCACCGCCAACATGCTGATCGGAAGGCTGGAAATTTTCCCGATCCTCGCGCTGCTGATGCCGACCACCTGGCGGCGCGGCTGATCCGGGGTGGGCGGCGGCGCCTGCGTGCCGCGCGCCCGCCTTTTTGCTTTCGGGAAACCGGCCGCGAACGGGGCGCGCCGCGCGGCCCCGCCGCCGCCCGGGCCGCTTCCGGCGCCTTTGGCGCCCCCGCGGCCCGCTTGACATCCCGTTTTCACGCGGCTACAATGACAGGGACGGCATATCTGATTGAGGAGGTTTGGCAATGCAGAGCTTTTCCTACTACTCCCCGACGCGCGTGGTGTTCGGGAAAGAGACGGAGACGCAGGTGGGCTCCCTTGTAAAGGAGCTGGGCGGCAGCCGGGTGCTGGTGCTCTACGGGGGCGGCAGCGCGGTCAAAAGCGGGCTGATCGGCCGGGTGACCGGCAGCCTCGCGGCGGCGGGGCTCGCCCATGAGGCGCTCGGCGGGGTCAAGCCCAATCCGCGGCTCGCCTTTGCGCGCGAGGCGCTGGAACGGGCGCGGGCGTTCGGGGCGGATTTCGTGCTCGCTGCGGGCGGCGGAAGCGTCATCGACACGGCCAAGGCGGTCGCGCTGGGGCTGGGCAATCCCGGCGTGGACATCTGGAAGTTCTGGACGCGGGAGGCGGTCCCCGTGGGCTGCGCGCCGGTGGGGGTCGTGCTGACGATTTCCGCGGCGGGCAGCGAAACGAGCAGCTCGTCGGTGCTGACCGACGAGGAGACGGGGGAGAAGCGCGGGCTCGGCAGCGATCTGGTGCGGCCCCGCTTTGCGGTGATGAATCCGGAGATCACCTTCACGCTGCCCGTCTACCAGGTGGCGTGCGGCGTGGTGGATATCATGATGCACACCCTCGACCGGTATTTCTGCCCGATCCTGGGCAACGAGTTGACCGACCAGATCGCCGAATCGGTGCTGCAGGTGGCGATCGAAAAGGGCCGCGCGGCGGTCCGGGACCCGCACGACTACGACGCGATGAGCGAGCTCATGTGGGCGGGGAGCCTCTCCCACAACGACCTGACGGGGCTGGGCGGCGTCAAGGATTTCGCGCCCCACCAGCTCGGGCACGAGCTGTCCGCGATGTTCGATGTGGCGCACGGCGCGAGCCTTTCAACGGTGTGGGGCTCGTGGGCGGACTACTGCTGGGAGACGAACCCGGCGCGGTTCGCGCGCTACGCGAAAAACGTCTGGGGCATTGAAAACGCCGACGAGCGGACGGCGGCGCGCGCGGGCATCGACGCGACGGTGGACTATTTCCGCTCGCTCGGGATGCCGACCTGCTTTGGCGAGCTCGGCATCGGGACGCAGCCGGACGAAGTGCTGCACCGGCTCGCGGTCAACTGCATGTACGGCGGGACCCGCAAGGTGGGCACCTTCCGGGTGCTTGACGCGCCCGACGCCTACGAGATCTACCGCCGCGCCAACCACTGAAGGGTTTCGGGATTTGAAATTTTCGCCGCCACTTGCCCTGCGGGCAAATGGTGACCCCATTCGGGCTGTTGCTTCGCGACACCTTTTTTAAAAGGCGGCGGGGCCGCGGGGCAGCGCCCCGCGCCGCGCTTCCCGGGAAAAGACGCGAAGGGCTCCGCCCTCGAAAATGCCCGGCGTTCCATTCGGAACGCCGGGCATTTTCTCACCCGCGGCCTTATCTACGGCCTAAGAGCCGCCCTTTGGGCGGTTGGCCTCCGACACGCCTCGCTGCGGCTCGGTGCGAGAAGGCCGGCGAAGCTTTTCAGAGGCGGAAGACCGCCTCCGTGATCAGCCAGAAGAAATCGCTCAGGCCGTCGCTCAAAAAGGCGAGCGGCCGGTCGAGGACGCCGGTGAAGAGCAGCACCATCATGATGAGCGCGCCGTACCGCTCGTAGCGCATGTAGCCGAAGTATTTGTCCTCGGGCAGCACCGCGCCGAGCACCTTGGAGCCGTCGAGCGGCGGCACCGGGATGAGGTTGAAGAGCCCCAGGCCGGTGCTGATCGCGGAGGTGTAGAAGAGCAGGTAGTAGATGTAGCGCACGACCGCTCCCACATAGCCGCCCGTGAGCCTGAGGATGAGCCCCATGCCGAGCGTGCAGACGAGAGAGATCAGAAAATTCATGCCCGGACCGGCCAGCGCGGTGAGCACCATGCCCCTTTTGCGGTTTTTATAGTAGCGCGGGTCGACCATCACCGGCTTTGCCCAGCCGAAGTGGAAGACCAGCAGGCAGAGGGTGCCGATCGGGTCGAGGTGGCGCAGCGGGTTGAGGGAGAGCCTCCCGGTCGCCCGGGGGGTGGGGTCGCCCAGCTTCCACGACGCCCAGCCGTGCGCGAACTCGTGCAGCGAGATCGCGATGAGCACGGCGGGCACTGTGTAGACGAGGGTCGGGATCAGGTTGGAAATCCATCGCATCGGTCTGGTTCCTCACAGTCGGGCGGGGGTCACGCGTTTAGAATCCGCATGAATTCCTCGCCGGTAATCGTCTCCTTTTCGAGCAGGTATTTTGCCAGCTCGTGGAGCTTGGGCTCGTTGTCGCGGAGAATTTTGACGGCCTTGTCGTGCGCCTCCCGGATGATGCCCATGACCTCCTGGTCGACGCGGGCGGCCGTCTCGGCGGAACACTCGAGCGACGCGTCGCCGCCGAGATAGGGGTTCTGGACCGTCTCGAGCGCGACCATGCCGAAGGCGTCGCTCATGCCGTAGCGGGTGACCATTGAGCGGGCGAGCCTGGTGGCCTGCTCGATGTCGTTGGAGGCGCCGCTCGTGACCGACTGGAAGACGACCTCCTCCGCCGCGCGCCCGCCCGTGAGGGTGGCGATCTTGTTTAAGGCCTCCTCCCGGGACATGAGCACCCGTTCGCTCTCGTCCACCTGCATCGTGTAGCCGAGCGCGCCCGAGGTGCGCGGCACGATGGTGATCTTGTGGACCGGCGCGGAGTCGGTCTGCCTGGCGGCGACGAGCGCGTGCCCGATCTCATGGTAGGCGACGATCTCCCGCTCGCGCGGGGAGATGACCGCGTTTTTGCGCTGGTAGCCCGCGATGACCACCTCGACCGATTCCTCAAGGTCGCTCTGGTTCACGAGGGTGCGGCCATATTTGACGGCGCGCAGCGCGGCTTCGTTGACGATGTTGGCAAGCTCCGCGCCCGAGGCGCCCGCGGTCGCGCGGGCGATCACGCCCCAGTCGATGTCCGACTCGGTCCGCACGTCCTGTGCGTGGACCCGCAGGATCGCCTCGCGGCCCGCGAGGTCGGGCAGCTCGACGGGGATGCGCCGGTCGAAGCGGCCGGGGCGCAGCAGCGCCGGGTCGAGCGATTCGGGGCGGTTGGTGGCGGCGAGGATGACGACGCCCTTGCGCCCGTCGAAGCCGTCCATCTCGGTGAGCAGCTGGTTGAGGGTCTGCTCGCGCTCGTCGTTGCCGCCCATCACGCCGCTTTCGCGCTTTTTGCCGATCGTGTCGATCTCGTCGATGAAGACGATGCAGGGGGCTTTTTCATTGGCCTGCTTAAAGAGGTCGCGGACCTTGGCCGCGCCCATGCCCACGAACATCTCGACGAACTCGGAACCCGAGATCGAGAAGAAGGGGACGTCCGCCTCGCCGGCGACCGCCTTAGCGAGCAGCGTCTTGCCCGTTCCGGGAGGGCCTACAAGCAGCGCGCCCTTGGGCAGGTTTGCGCCGATCTCCGCGTATTTGCGGGGGTTGTGGAGGAAGTCGACGATCTCGGTGAGGGCCTCCTTGGCCTCGTCCTCGCCCGCCACGTCCTTAAAGGTCTTGCCCGTCTGGGCCTGCACATAGATTTTGGCGTTGGACTTGCCGAAGGTCATCGCGTTGCCTCCGCCGCCCATCCGCTTCTGCATCGAGCGCATGAAGAACTGCCCGATCAGCGCGAAAATGGCCAGCGGCAGGATCCAGGTGAGCAGAAAGCTCATCAGGGGAGAGGCCTTTTCCGGCACGATGTTGGAGAATTTGACCCCCTTCTCATAGAGGCGGTCAACCAGCCCGGTGTCGTTCGGCATCTGTCCGGTCATGTAGAGATCCGCCTGCTTGGGATTTTTCTCATTGGGGATCGCATAGTAGACGTACCCGTTATCGAGATTTGCCTCGGTGACCTTACCCGCCTCCACGTCGCTCATGAAGGTGCCGTAATCAACCTCGGTGACCCGCGGCTGCAGCAGCAGCGGGAAGACGAAGATGTTGAGCAGCATCATGACCAGCATGACCATGACGACATAATATAACAGCGGTTTTTTCGGGATTTTCGGTTGTTCCTGCATATGAATCATCCTTTCCGGTCAGGGGTTCTCTTGAATGGAATCGCGCTTCTGGAGCAGGAGGCTGAGCCTCTGCATGCCGTCGAGGATCACCTCGGCGTCCTCCTCGTTCAGCAGCGGGAAGGCGCGGGTGACAAGCGCGTCGACCTCGTCGACCGTCCGGCGGCCCTCCCCGGTCAGCGTGATGTGCACCACCCGCTCGTCCCGCGGGTCGCGGGAGCGTTCAAGCAGGCCCTCGCGTTCGAGCCGCTTGCAGAGCGCGGAGACGTTGGTCCCCGCCGCGCACACCCTCCGGCTCAGCCCGCTGACCGTGCATCCGTCCTCCCGGCGGATTTCAAAAAGAACCCGCATCTGCATGATCGTCAGCCCGTAGCGGTCGATGATCGGATGGAACACGCCGTTCATCCGGTCGGTGATGTCCCGCATGAGCGCCCAGACCTGGTTTTTAAACTCCGCAGGTTCCATTGCGCCGTTCGCCTCCCGTCTCTTATTTAGCTATGAATTATCTATAATATAAATTGTAGTTATGTAGAATCATAGATAATTTTGTAAAGAAGCTGTGAATTTGGGTTTGCCGCGCTGCGCCCGGCGGGGCTTTAGATGCGCTCCTCGCCTGCGG
>NZ_JAPJQF010000035.1:0-27056 GCF_030825285.1 Anaerotruncus massiliensis (ex Togo et al. 2026) | reverse complement strand
TTTTTTGCTTTCCACGCCGCGGATGCGCAAAAACCCCCGCTGCTTTCGCAGCGGGAGTTTTGTCCTTTGGAGGCGCCGACCGGAATCGGACCGGTAAATGTTGGTTTTGCAGATTTTTTGCTTTCCATACCGCGGATGCGCAAAAACCCCCGCTGCTTTCGCAGCGGGGGTTTTGTCCTTTGGAGGCGCCGACCGGAATCGGACCGGTGAATGAAGGTTTTGCAGACCTCTGCCTTACCGCTTGGCTACGGCGCCGCTATCATATACCGCAGTATATGAAAAAAGAGGCGCGAAGTTTCCATTCCCGACCTCTTTTTGTTGGAGCGGGTTACGAGGCTCGAACTCGCTACCTCCACCTTGGCAAGGTGGCGCTCTGCCAAATGAGCTAAACCCGCGCTTGGTGCCTTCGGTCGGAATCGAACCAACGACACGAGGATTTTCAGTCCTCTGCTCTACCAACTGAGCTACAAAGGCAAACTGGCGACCCGGATGGGGCTCGAACCCACGACCTCTAGCGTGACAGGCTAGCGTTCTAACCAACTGAACTACCGGGCCATCTGCGCCGGTCTTGTCGAACAGCGCGATATTTATTATAATCGTTCCCACCGTTTTTGTCAATAGGATTCGGGGAAGAATCTTGAAAAAAGAACGGCGGAAAAAACCAGACGCGGGCGGGAGGAAATCCTCCCGCCTATGGTATTCCCTAATCGCCGAAGGAAATACCCAAACTGCGCGCTGTAAAAATCATCTGGTCGTTGACCGGGACGAATTTCGTCTTTCCGGCGACGTCGGACAGGCGGTTGTGGACGATCTCGTTGTTCTGCTGGGCGACGGTCACGCCGAAGATGCCGCGGCTGAAGAGCTCCGCGCCGTAAACGCCGAACTGGGAGGCGAGCACCCGGTCGTAGGCAGACGGCTCGCCGCCGCGGATGAAATGCCCCGGCACAACCATGCGCGTCTCGGAGCCCGAGCTCTCCTCGATCTGCCGCACGATGCGCGCCGTCGCCGTCGTGATCCCCTCGGCGGCGCGTTTTTCGGCGCGCTCCTTCTTTTTCATTTTGGCCTCTTCGGCGTCGAACGCGCCCTCCGCGACCACCACGATCGAGAATCCCCGGCCGGACGCCGCCCGCCGCTCGATCGCCTTGACGACCTTTTTGATGTCGTAGGGGATCTCGGGGATGAGGATGACGTCCGCACCGCCCGCCACGCCGGTGTAGAGGGTGAGCCAGCCCGCCTTGTTGCCCATGATCTCGATGACCATCACCCGCTTGTGGCTGCTCGCGGTGGTGTGGATGCGGTCGACCACCTCGGTGCCGATCCCCACGGCGGTATGGAAGCCAAACGTCACGTCGGTGCCCCAGATGTCGTTGTCGATCGTCTTGGGCAGGCCGATGATGTTGAGCCCCTCCTCGGAGAGGAGATTGGCCGTCTTGTGGGTGCCGTTGCCGCCCAGAACGAAGAGGCAGTCGAGCTTCATCTTTTTGTAGTTGCCCTTCATCTCGGCGACCTTGTCCACGTCGTTCTCGACGATCTTCATGTTTTTATAGGGGGTGCGCGCCGTGCCGAGGATGGTGCCGCCGCGCGTCAGGATGCCGGAAAAATCCGACTGCTTCATCTCATGGTACTCGCCCTTGATCAGCCCCTTGAAGCCGTCGACCACGCCGACGATCTCCACGTCCGGCATCTTCTGGTAGAGCGCCTTGGCCACCCCGCGGATGGTCGCGTTCAGTCCCGGACAGTCACCGCCCGCCGTTAAAATTCCCACTCTTTTTGCCATTTCCTTTTCCTCCTTACGCAAAACCCGTCCGATTACCGAACCAGCAGCGCCCACGCGAGCAGCCCGTATTCCGCCAGCGTGATCGCCGGGATTCCAACCACAAAATACCAGCGGCGCGTCTTGTGCCGGAAGAGATACATGCCGGCCCACACGCCCCATCCCCCGCCGATCACGGCGAAGAAGAAGAGCGTTTTCTCGGGGATGCGCCACGCGCCGCGCTTCGCCTTCCACTTGTCGAGCCCGCAGGCCGCCAGTCCCGCCGCGTTGACCGCGAAAAGCGCCCACATCAAGACGGTTCCCATCCGCTCATCCTTTCATTCGGAATCTTCGCAAAATCAGTATACCACATCTTTCCGCCGATGGAAAGGCGCGCGGCAGAAGGGCGGGGAGCACGCTCCCCGCCCCTTTTACGGCTCAAAAATTCGCGCCGTTCCAGCCCCAGCTGGCCACCTCCTCATATTTGACGTAGACGTGGTCGGGCGCGATATCCAGTTCGTCGCGCAGGATGCCGGTGATCTCCCCGGTCAGCCTGTCAAAGGCGGACGCGGGCGCCTTGCCGTAAACCTTGACCTCCACGAAGGCCATCGGCGCGCCGGCCTCCCCGCGGAAATACATGCGGCAGCCGTCCTCGAACGTGCACATCAGCCAGTTTTCCGTCTTGCCGGGGATGGCGGTGATCGCCTGTCCGAATTTTTGCTTGATCGCCTCCTCCTTTTCCGGGGTGAGCGTGACGTTTACCTTTGTCTGGATGCAGGGCATTGCGATTCCTCCCTCAAATTTTTCTGCGCTTATTATATCCCGTTCCCGCCGTGTTTTCAATTGTTTTTCCGGGACGGCCGTTTCCGTCCCGCCGCCGGACTTGCACGGGACGAGACCCTTTGGCATATAGATGAATCGTGCCATGTCTTGCATGGTGCGTTTTCTTTTTCGCCCGATTCTCAAATCCGCCGGGTTCCGGCCGAGGAGGTCTTCCCTTGTTCTCGTTGTTCGCCGCCCTGTGCAACCTGCTCTATTTCGCCCTGCACGTCACCGGTACCGGGTCCTTCCCCCGCCCCCTCTCCGCCAAGGAGGAACGCGAATGCCTCGATCGGATCGCCGCCGGGGACGAAGCCGCCAAAGCCTGCCTGATCGAGCACAACCTGCGCCTCGTGGCCCATATCATCAAGAAGTATTACAGCACCTTCAAGGACCAGGACGACCTGATCTCGATCGGGACGATCGGACTGATCAAGGCGGTCTCCACCTTCAACACCGACAAGGGGACCCGTTTCGCGACCTACGCCTCCCGCTGCATCGAAAACGAGGTGCTGATGCACTTCCGCAATAAGAAGAAGTCCGCGCAGGACGTCTACATAAGCGATCCGATCGACACCGACAAGGACGGAAATTCCCTGACGCTCGGCGACATCATGTCGGAGGAGGACAACATCATCGACTGCATCGACCTGCACATCAAGTCGGAGCAGCTCTATGATTTTATCGCCTGCTGCCTCGACGAACGGGAGCGGCAGATCATCGTCATGCGCTACGGACTCGGCGGGACCCGCCCGCTCACCCAGCGGGAGGTCGCCAAAAAGCTGGAAATTTCCCGCTCCTATGTCTCGCGCATTGAAAAGAAGGCGATCGGAACGCTTCGCACCCGCTTTGAACGGGAGGGCGCATTTCTCTGACGCGCCGTTCGGGCGGCAAAACCTGTAAAGGAGAGTTCCATGATCACCATCAGCCTGTGCATGATCGTTAAGGATGAGGAGGACGTCCTCGCCCGCTGCCTCGAAAGCGCGGCGGACGCGGCGGACGAGATCATCATTGTGGATACCGGCTCCGCCGACGCGACGAAGGAAATCGCGCGGCGGTATACCGACAAGGTCTATGACTTCGCGTGGACCGACGACTTTTCCGCCGCGCGGAATTTTTCCTTCTCCAAAGCGGAGATGGAATACTGCATGTGGCTCGACGCGGACGACATACTTTTGGAAGCCGACCGCGCCGCGCTGCTCGACCTCAAACGCACCCTCGATCCCGCCGCCGACGTCGTCATGCTCCGCTACCACGCGGCGTTCGACGCGGACGGCAAGCCCACCCTCTCCTACTACCGCGAACGGATCGTCCGCAACAGCCCTGAATTCCGCTGGGCGGGGGCGGTGCACGAGGCGATCACCCCCTCGGGCGTCGTCGTTTACGGAGACGCCGCCGTCTCCCACCGCAAGCTGCGCCCCTCCGACCCTGCGCGCAATCTGCGCATCTATGAAAAACAGCTCGCCGAGCAGGGGGAGCTCGCGCCGCGCGACCAGTTCTACTACGCGCGCGAGCTCTACTACCACGAGCGTTACGCCGACGCCGTCCGCGTGTTTGAGGCGTTCTTGGACGGGGGACGCGGCTGGATCGAAAACAACATCGAAGCCTGCCGCCATCTCTCCTGGTGCCGCTACGCGATGAAGGAGCCGCGCGAGGCGCTTTCCGCGCTGCTGCGTACCCTCGAATACGACACGCCGCGCGCCGAGGTCTGCTGCGACGTCGGGAAGCATTTTCTCGACCGCGCGCGCTACCGGGAGGCGATCTTCTGGTATGAGCTCGCGCTCTCCCGCGAGCGCGACGACCGTTCGGGCGCTTTCGTCAGCCCCGACTGCTACGGCTACCTGCCCTGCATCCAGCTTTGCGTCTGCCACGACCGGCTGGGCGAGCGCGCCCGCGCCGCCGAATATAACGACCGCGCCGGGAAATATAAGCCCGACGACCCCTCCTACCTGCGCAACAAGCTCTATTTTGCCGCGCAGGGCTCCTGAAGGAAATCCATCCCCCGGCGCGCCCGCCGGGGGATGGATTTCTTTGGTTTGCATTTCTCCGGGAAACGCGGTAGAATAGCTACGGAAAATTCACCCGGCCAAGGAGGTTTTCATGCAAGGCGCAATCTTTGATATGGACGGTACCCTGCTCGACTCCATGCCCTTCTGGGGCGACTCCGCCGACCGCTTCCTCATGAAGCGGGGCGTCCGCCCGCCCCCGGGGCTTTACGAGGCCCTCAAGGACCTCAGCATGGTCCAGACCGCCGATTACCTGCGCGAACGGTTCGGCGTCACCGGGACCGTGCAGGATGTGATGGACGGCATCAACGAGGTCATGGAGGAGAGCTATTTCCACCAGATCCCGCCCAAGGCGGACATCCTCTCCTTCGTCGACCGCCTCGCCCGCGCCGGGGTGCGCATGTGCGTGGCCACCGCCACCGACCGCTATCTCGCGGAGGCGGCGCTCAAGCGGGTCGGCCTGCTCGGCCGGTTTGAGTTCCTGCTCACCTGTACCGAGGTGGGCGCGGGCAAGCATCTGCCCGTGATCTATGAGCGCGCCTGCGAACGGCTGGGGCTGCCCCGCGAGGAGGTCGTCGTCTTTGAGGACGCGCTCTACGCCGTGGAGACCGCCAAAGCCGCCGGCTTTCCCGTCGTCGCAATCGCCGACCGCTCCGCCGCCGGGGACGAGCCCCGCATCCGCGCCCTCGCCGACCGGTTCGTCAAACAGTATGCCGAACTGAATGAATGGGAATAAAGAGAAGCCGTCCGGAAGGGCGGCTTCTCTTTATTTGAGTTTTCCGCTCATCGAGCGGTGTAGTTGCCGGGTCCCGCCCCGGAGCGTGCTTAGATTTGCCGCTCATCGAGCGGCGGAACTTGTCGGTAGTCGACCGACAGCGAGTTCCTTTCTTGCGTGCCCAAGAAAGGAACCAAAGAAGGGCACGAGGGGCTTAGGCGGCCTGCCCGGGCTGCGCCCGGAGCGCGCTACGCGCGACGGCCGCTCGCGGGCGCTCCGCCCCGCGACCCCGGCTTGAGTCCGCTTCGCGGACCCGGCCCTGCGGGCCGGATTCTCTATCAGGATGGCCTGCGGCCAACTCCCCTGCGACCCCCACGCCGCCTCCGGTTGGCCTGCGGCCAAAGTCGGCGGCGCCCTGTCCACGGATCAGTGGACGAGCTTACAGCATCCCGCCCGCCGCCGCGCCGCGGGCGCAATGCCTCTGCCTGAGAGGCTCCGGAACCGTGCCGGTAATGCGCCCGGGGAGGCACGACTTTAAGTCATTCGCCGCTCTCTTCCGGCCGGCGCACCGGCCCCAAAAGGTCCTCATAGCGGCACCCAAGCGCCCGGCAGATCATCGGGAGCTCATGGGCGAAGATGTTACGGCACCCGTTCTCGATCTTCGTCACGGTCGACCGTGTAATATCGAACTCCGCCACCTGCAATTTTGCGGCGAAAAGCTCCTGCGACCACCCCTTCTGATTCCGCAGTCGGGCGATATTCTTACCGATATAGCCGTCCAGCATTTTTTTGCGCCCCATAGTATATCCGCCTTTCACTCGCCGCTCTCTTCCGGCCGGCGCACCGGCCCCAAAAGGTCCTCATAGCGGCACCCAAGCGCCCGGCAGATCATCGGGAGCTCATGGGCGAAGATATTTCGATACCCGTTCTCCATGTTTGAGACGGTCGACCGTGAAGCGTCCAAGCCTTCGACCTGTAATTTTACAGCGAGCTTTTCCTGCGACCAGTCAAGCGTTTCCCGCACCTGTGCAATGTTACGGCCAACATACCCGTCCTTCATCATTTTCCGGCCCATAGCGCCCTCCTGTTGTTCCCATCCGTTCCTGCAATTGTCTTGATTATAGGAACAATATGCGCTACAATTGACAGCATATACTGTAATAACAGGGAGGGCACAATGAAAGTATGCGTGAAACTACCGAAAAACAAAATCTGGGGAATCCGCCTGGAATGGCTGCTCCGCCGGAACCCGGAGAACGCACCTCCCCGGCGTAAGCGGGCGTGTGGAAGAGGAAGGAAAAGAGGCGGGACGCAATAGCGTCCCGCCTCTTTTCTTTCCGTTGTATGATACCGCCCACTGACAAGCACTCAGTTTCCGTTCCCACCCATTGGGAGCGTCCGCAACCTGAATTGAGCCTTCAGCTGGTGTACCCGTGGGGAGCGGCGGTAACCGGCGGGTACTGGCAAGGTACTCCCGGAGATTCCTAAGAACCCGGCGGAGGGTTCTTAGGCGGACTTTTGGTTCCTTTTCGTCCGTCCGAAAAGGAACCCGTGGCGCGCGGCGGAACGCGCTCGTATTTCTTGCCGCTTGGAAAGCGGCAATTCCCGTCTTAGCCCCGCCGGGCGCAGCACGGTAAACTCAAGAGGATTCCGCCGGGCGGCCGTCGGCGGGACACGCCTCCGGTACTAGGCCTGCGGGCCGTCGCAGCGCGGCAGCCTCCGCCGCTCACCGAGCGGCAAATCTCCCAAAAATCCATTTAAAAAGCACCCTGACCTCATGGAAAACGAGCGGCAGCAGCGCGAGCAGCAACAGGTCGACCCACTCGGTAAAGGAGAGCGCGACGGTGCCGAACGCGGCCGTCAGGAAGGGGACCTCGGTGACAGCGATCTGGAGGCCGACGCCGACGGCGAGGGAAAGGAGCATCGTCCGGTTTTCGAGGTGGTTCATGCGGAAGACGGAGCGGTCGACGTCGCGCATGCCGACGGCGTGGAAAAGCTGGGAGGTGGCGAGCGTCACGAAGGCGTAGGTCTGCGCGTGGATGAGGACGCTGGGGTTTTCCAGCAGCGCGCGGATGCCGCCGAAGGAGATGGGCGCGCCCGCCAAAGTAAGCATCCGGATGGGCGAATAGAGGAAGGCGGCCAGCGTCATCCCGGCGATCACGACGCCGTAAAAGAGGGTGAGCGCGAACCCGCCGTGCGCGAAGAGGCTCTCCTGCGGGTCGCGGGGGCGCTGCTTCATAATGCCGGGGGCCTTGGTGTCCACGCCGAGCGCGAGGCCGGGCAGGCTGTCGGTGATGAGGTTGACCCAGAGGATGTGGATCGCGCGCAGCGGGGCGGCCAGCCCGGCGGCGATCGATACGAACATCGCAATCACCTCGCCGAAGTTGGAGGAGAGCAGGAAGAGCACCGACTTTTTGATGTTGGCGTAGATGCCGCGCCCCTCGCGCACCGCCTTTTCGATGGTGGCGAAGTTGTCGTCGGTGAGCACCATGTCCGCCGCGCCCTTGGCCACGTCGGTGCCGGTGATCCCCATCGCCACGCCGATGTCCGCGGCCTTGAGGGAGGGCGCGTCGTTGACCCCGTCGCCCGTCATCGAGACGATGTGGCCCCGGCTCTTGAGCGCCTTCACGATCATGACCTTATGCTCGGGGGAGACGCGTGCGAACACCCGCAGATCCTCCACCCGCGTGTCAAGCTGTTCCTGGGACATCTCCGCGAGCTCCGCGCCGGTCAGGCACTGCTCCTCCCGCTCGGCGATGCCCAACTCCTTGGCGATCGCAAGCGCGGTGTCGCGGTGGTCGCCGGTGATCATGACGGTGCGGATGCCCGCGTTTTTGAATTCCCGCACGGCCGCCTTCGCCTCGGGGCGGGGCGGGTCGATCATGCCGGTGAGGCCGACGAAGCAGAGGTGCTCCTCCTCGGCGGCTTCGTTTCCCTCCCGTCGCGCGAGCGCCAGTACCCGCAGCGCGAGCTTTGCCATCTCGCCCGCCGCCGCGAGGATCTCCTCCCGGTCGGCGCCGGTCATCGGGCGTTCGGCGCCGTTTTCAAAGATGCGTTCGCACCGGGCGAGCAGGATGTCGGTCGCGCCCTTCGTATAGGAGACGGTTCCCGCGCCGGTTTTGTGCACGGTGGTCATCATCTTGCGGTCGGAGTCGAACGCCTGCTCGCCGACGCGCGGCATCCCGGCTTCGAGCCCTTCCCTGCTCACGCCGAGCGGCGCGCCCATGTCGAGCAGCGCGAGCTCGGTGGGGTCGCCCACCCGCGCGCCGTCCGCGGTGGAGGCGTCGTTGCAGAGCACAAAGCCGGTGACGAACTCCCGGTCGCGGCCGTAGTCGAGCTCGCTTACGCCGCGCAGCACGCCGTCCAGCCAGACCTTGGTGACGGTCATGCGGTTCTGGGTGAGGGTGCCGGTCTTGTCCGAGCAGACGACGCTGACCGCGCCGAGCGTCTCGACCGACGGCAGCCGCCGCACGATCGTGTTGACCTTGACCATCCGCTGGACGCCGAGCGCGAGCACGATGGTCACGACGGCGGGCAGGCCCTCGGGGATCGCCGCGACGGCCAGAGAGATGGCGGTCAGCAGCATTTCGGGGATGTCGCGGCGCTGGAGCACCGCGATGCCGAACATCGCCAGGCAGACGACGACCGCCACGACGCCCAGAATCTTGCCGAGGTCGGCCAGCCGCTTCTGGAGCGGGGTGAGCTCCTGCTTCTGCCCGGCGAGCATCGCCGCGATCCGCCCGATCTCGGTATCCATGCCGGTGGCGGTCACGACCCCCTCGCCCCGCCCATAGGCCACGCTCGTCGAGGAAAAGGCCATATTCACCCGGTCGCCGATGCCCGGCTCCCCCTCGGCCACGAACGCGGCGTCCTTTTCGGCGGGCACCGATTCCCCGGTGAGGGCGCTCTCCTCCACCTTGAGGTTGACCGACTGGAGGAGGCGCAGGTCGGCGGGGACCACCCGTCCGGCCTCGAGCAGCACAATGTCGCCCGGCACGAGGCCGGCGGCGGGCACCTCGGAAAGCCTGCCGTCCCGGCGCACGAGCGCGTTGGGGCTCGAGAGCTTTTTGAGCGCCTCGAGCGCCTGCTCCGCCTTGGCCTCCTGCGTCATGCCGATGACGGCGTTTAAGAGCACAACGAGCAGGATGATCACCGCGTCGGAGACTTCCCGCAGGAAGATGGAGATCGCCGCCGCGGCAAAGAGGATGTAGATCATCGGGTCGTTGAGCTGGGAAAGGAACATCGCGAGCTTCGATTTGCGCTTCTTTTCCGCAAGCTCGTTGGGCCCGTGCTTTTGGAGGCGCGCCGACGCCTCGGCCGCGGTCAACCCCCTGGCGGGGTCCACGCCGAGCTCCCCGCAGGTCTGCCGGATATCCTTCTGAGTAAACAATTGCCACACTCCCTCAAACTGTTGTCAGAGCTATTGTTGTCCGCAGACGATAGAACTATCAAAAAATAGCCGTCCGAATATACGGCCATTTTTATTGCTTCACAATAAAAAAGACCTTCAACATGCCTGCGGCACGCTAAAAGTCTTGTTACCTCACACGGACCCCAGGCCAGGGCTTGCGCCCGCGGTGTTGACCTGGGATTTAAAACGACTCCCTTATTAGCTTATGTCCAGTTTACCGGGGAAATTTTGTTTAGATTGGGATTTTTTATGAAGAAAATGTGAATTCTGCGTCCCTTCCCATTGATGAAACCTTCCGCATTGGATATCCTAAAGGAAGAAACGCAAGGAGTGTGAACGCCATGGCAACCTTCCAGGAGCTCTACCAGACGCTGCTCGCCGCGCAGGCGCGCAGCAACCTGCCCGAAGCGATCAAATACATCCGCACCCAGCAGGACTTCGATCCCAAGCAGCTCGACTGCCTCTTGAATCCCCAAAAGCACCCGCTCGTCTGGCGGACGGGCGAATGCGGCTGCGCGCCCGGCGAGGGCGCGTGCGAACGCGCCTGCGCGTTCGACGCGATCCATTCCGCGCCCGAAGAGGGCGGGCGGGTCGCCATCGACGTGACCCGCTGCGTCGGCTGCTCCGCCTGCATCGACGCGTGCGCCGCCAAAAAGCTCGAGGCGAGCCGGGACGCCGTCGCCGCGATGGAGGCGGTGCGCCGTCACGAGGGCCCCGTCTACGCGCTCGTCGCGCCCGCCTTCATGGGCCAGTTCTCCGAGGCGGTCACGCCCGGCATGCTGCGCAGCGCCTTTTTGCGGCTCGGATTCGACGGGATGATCGAGGTCGCGCTCTTCGCGGACATCCTCACCCTCAAGGAGGCGCTCGAGTTTGACAAGAACATCACCCGGGAGGGCGACTTCCAGCTCACGAGCTGCTGCTGCCCCCTGTGGATCGCGATGATCCGCAAGATCTACAGCGAGCTGCAGTCCCACCTGCCCGCGTCGGTCTCCCCGATGATCGCCTGCGGCCGTTCGGTCAAGGCGCTGCACCCCGACGCGCTGACCATCTTCGTCGGCCCCTGCATCGCCAAAAAGGCGGAGGCGCGCGAAAAGGACCTTGTGGGCGCGGTCGACTACGTGCTGACCTTCCAGGAGGTGCGGGACATCTTCGCGGCGGCGGGGATCGACCCGGCGGCGTTGGAGGATCGCGAGCGCGACCACTCCTCCCGCGCGGGGCGCATCTACGCGCGCACCGGCGGGGTGAGCGAGGCGGTCCGCTCGACCGTCGAGCGGCTCAACCCCCACCGCAAAATTTCGATGCGCACCCGGCAGGCGGACGGCGTGCCCGGCTGCCGCGCGCTCATCGACGATCTGCTCGCGGGGAAGATCGACGCGAACTTCTTCGAGGGGATGGGCTGCGTGGGCGGCTGTGTGGGCGGCCCCAAGCGGATCATCCCGCGCGAGGAGGGGGAGCGCAACGTGGACGCCTACGGCGGCGACGCGGCCAGCCCCACGCCGATCGACAACCCCTATGTGATCGAGCTGCTCGGCCGGCTGGGATATCCCACGGTGGAAAGCCTGCTCACCGAAAACGACATCTTCTCCCGCAAATTCTGAATAACACCAGGCGAGGGCCGCGGCAGACGCCGCGGCCCTCGCCTTTTACTCGGTTTCCGCTCAGGTGAAGAGGCCCTTGAGCCAGCCGAAGAAGCCCTGCTTCTCCTCGACGGGGGCGGCCGTCTCCTCGGCGGGTTCGGGAATCTTGACCTCGTCGGTCTTCATGACGAACTTGACGTCGGTGTCGAGGCCCTCGGGCGCGGCGGTGAAGACGCCGTACTCCTTCGAGAGGTCGACGTAGCGGTCCTTGCGTTCGAGCAGCTCGTCGAGGTCGTCGAGCTTTTCGATCGCGCTGTCCGCGGCGCCCTTGTCCTTGAGGCGGTCGAGGGTGGCGATCATGCCGCGGGAGAGGGAAATCTTCTCATCCTGGAGCATGTTGCGCATCGTCTCGGTGATGTCGCGGTGCGCGTCGAGGTCGTCGCGCATCCGGAGCAGCGTGGTGATCGTCTCGGGTGACTCGTGCAGGCTCTTGTGGATGTCGGTGCGCTTCAAATCGCGGCGCAGCGCCTTGATGATCGGGCGGGCGTCGGTAAGGTCGTCGCGCAGGTCGTCGATGTTCTCCACCTCGTCGAGCAGGTTGGTCTCGTCGAGCTTTTTGAGCAGGAGCACGAGCGTCTCCATGTTGTCGGTGTTCTCCTTGAGGTGGCCGAGCATCCTGTCGAGGTACTTCTGCACCTCGGTGCCCTGGAGCTGGCCCGCCATCTGCTCGAGGCCGGGGCCGTACCGGTTCACGTCGTCAAGCAGCTTGAGCAGCTCGTCGGGGCCGATCGCCACGACCAGCTTTTCCATCTGCTCGACCATGCCCTTCATGGCCATCAGCTGCTGGTACTGCTCGGTGGGGACCGGGACCGTGCCGCCGCTGCGCGCGCTGCGGGCGCGCGGCGCGCTTTCGACGATCTCCTTCAGTTCATCGTCGCCCGCCTTGTTCAAATATTCGTCGATCGCGCCAGTCAGCACATAGTAGCCGGCCGTCGTCCCGGTGATCTCCGCATAGACGTCCATGCGGTCCTCGTCCACCGGCTTCTTCACGGTGTCGTCCGCCTTGGAACCGTCGTCGGGCGCGGGAGCGGGGTCCGCGCCCCCGCCGCCTTCGCCGCCCTCGCCGGAGCTGCCGTCCGCGTCGTCCCCGGAGGGGCCGTCCGTGCCGGCGGGCGGGTCCTTCTTCTCTTCCGCGGGAGGCTCTTCGCCCTTCCCGGCGGCTCCCGCGTCCTCCCCACCGGACGATTCGATGTACTCGGCCAGCACCGCGGTCACGCCCTCCGGTTCGCTGACCACCGGCCCGCTCGCGGCGGGATCGCTTGCGGTCGGCTCGCTCGTCGTGGGCTCGCTTGTGGCGGGCTCGCTGGCCGTGGGCTCGCTCGTCGTGGGCTCGCTCGTCGTGGGCTCACTCGTCGTGGGCTCACTCGTCGTGGGCTCACTCGTCGTGGGCTCGCCGGTCGCGGGCTCGCTCGTCGTGGGTTCGTCTGTGGCCGGCTCGTTTACAGTCGGCTCGCTCGTGACCGGTTCGGCCTTTTTGTCGCCCTCCCTGCGGATCGGGCGGATGTGGCCCGGATCGACGATGTCGCCGTTCGCGCTGGCGCGCACCAGCTCGTCGCGCAGGGTCGGATTCAGCTTGGAGCCGGAGAGGACGTCGTCGAGCTTCCCGGCGGCGTCGGGGTTATTGATGTAGCCCATGACGACCTGCCGCGCCTGCAGGCGGGTCTGCTGCGCCTCCAGTTGGGCCTTCATCTGCCGGCAGATCTCCAGGAACTGCTGGAGCGCCTGGAGGCCCTCCCGGTATCCCTCGGGGTCGGAGGCCTGCGCGGTTTTGACGCCCGCGTAGACCGTCTTGAGGTCGTCCAGCAGGGTCTGTAAGCCGCCCTGGTCCGCCTGCGCGATGATCTGGTCGAGCTGCGCCTTGAGCGCCTTGTTCTTTTGCAGCTCGTCGTAGTCGTCCACCAGCTCCTGCAAGCGGTTGGGACTCAAATCGTCCACGAGGTCGAAGAGGTCGGCGAGATCGTCGTCGTCGAGCAGGGTGCCCATCGCCTTTTCGCTCAGGTCGTGGTCGATGCGGTCGTAGAGGCGGACGTTCTCGTCGGTGACGTATTTGGGCAGGATATCGAGGATATCCTTGTTGAGGTCGTAGAAATCGAAGACGTCGTCGATGATCAGCCTGGCCGCGTCGGTGCGTTCGGGGTCGGTGAGCAGCGAACGGATGTCGCGGTCGGGGTCGAGGGTCTCGAGGTCGTTTTGCATGTCGCGCAGGTCGTAGAGATCCTGCTCCATGTCGTCGAACTCGTCGCTCTTTTTGAGGTCGTCGAGGTCGGGCAGCTCGGGGGAGGCCGCGATCATGATCGGGCCCATCTCAAAGTCGACGACGTCGGCGGTGACGGTGAACTCCTCGGGGAAGTCGAGGTCGTTCAGCTCCTGGACGCTGTAGCTGTCGAGCGCGAGGCTGTCACCGAGCCCTGGCAGGCAGACCATCGCGACCACCTGGCTGCTGCCGTCGGTGACGACCGAGCCGTCGCTGACCTTGACGTTGCCGAAGGTGTCGTCCGGGAGTGCCATGCCCGCCGCCACCATGAGCGGCGTGTACATGACGGTCTTTTCCCCGCCGATCTCCACCTCATGCTTCGAGGTGTTTTTGAAGGAGAGGCGGATCTCCAGCCTGCCGGACTTCCCCGCCAGCTCCTGCGGGTCGTACTCCTTCCCGTCGAGCCGGTAGGTGATCTTCACCTCGAGCGGCAGCTCCTTGCCGGTGCGTCCGGTGTAGTAGAGGTCGGTGCCGTCGAGCTGCCAACTCAGGCGCTCCCCCTCCTGCCGGGGGCCCCGGTCCCCCTTGATGTTCTCGATGTCCTTGAGGTCGGAGACGTCCTCGAAGGTCACGCCGGGCGTGTCGCTGTGCAGCCAGTCGGTGACCACCGTGTCGTAAGGGCGGCCGGTCGGGTCGAGATTGACGTAGACCGTCTCGCTCTTCTTGGTGCCGATGAGATTCTCCGGCTTCTCCTTTTCCGGTTCCGCCCGGACCTGCGCCGCGGCAGGCTGGGCGGGTTCCTCGGCGGACGCCGCCGCGCAGCCCGAAAGCAGCGTGGAGGCCGCCACCGAAAGGGCGAGCAGCACGCAGAGCGCGCGCAAGGAAAGGTGCTTTGGTTTCATATCGATTCCCCCTGTTTCGCATGGAGCTCTTTGAGCCGTTTTCCCAGCCGCTTTCTCGGCGGCGGGGTGATGTCGCTGCGCCAGTTGTGGGAGGTCTTCGCGATGAAGCCCTCGCAGGCGAGCAGCACCGACGGCAGGATGAAGATGCTGACCAGCGCGCTGATGACGGCGCCGCGCGCCAGCATCGAGCAGATGCTCTTGATGATCTCGATTTTCGAGATGAGCGAGACGCCGAAGGTCGCGCAGAAGAAGACCGAGGCGCTCGTGATGATCGATTTGTCCGAGGCGCTCGAGGCGATCTTGATCGCCTCGACGCGCTCATGCCCGTTTTGCAGCTCCTCGCGGAAGCGGGTGGTCATCAGGATGGCGTAGTCGACCGTCGCGCCCAGCTGGATGCAGCCGATGACGATGGGCGACACGAAGGGGATGACCGTCCCGGTCAGGGCCGGGATGCCCTGGTTGATGAAGATCGACAGCTCGATGGCCGCCACGAGGATGACCGGCACGGTGAACGACTTGAAGGTCAGCCCCACGATCACCAGGATCGCCAGCACCGAAAGCACGTTGGTCACCTGGATGTCGACCGTTGTGATGTCCATCAGGTCCTTGGTCATCGCGCCCTCGCCGGTGATCAGCGCGCCGGGGTCGTACCGCTTGGCGATTTCATTCAGCGCCTCGATCTGGGCGTTTTCCTCCTCGCGCGCCGCCTTGTAGCGGGAGTTGATCATGAGCATCTGCTTGCCGTCCTTCTTGCAGATGTCCTTGAGCTCCTGCGGGATGAAATTGTCCGGGATGCCCGGGCCGACGAATTTATTGTAGGCGAGCAGCGCCTCCACCCCGTCGACCTTCTCCATCTCCTTTTCCATCGCGTTCAGCCGGTAGGCGGGGAGGCTGTCGTCGACGATCACGAAGTGTGTGGTCGCCATGTCGAACTCGTCCTTGAGCTTGTTGGTCGCCACGGTCGACGGCAGGTCCTCCGGAAGCGACTGGTCGATGTTGTAGTAGATCTGCGTCCTGCTCTGCATGATGAGCGCCGGCACGAAGAGCACGAGGAAAATCGCGACGAAGGTCTTTTTGTGGTCGATGATCCAGTCGTTGAGCCTTGTCAGGTCGGGGATGAGCGACCGGTGGCTCCAGCGGTGAATCGGCTTATCGAAGACGAGGATGAGCGAGGGCAGCACGACGAGCACCACGAGGATGCCGATGACGATGCCCTTGGCCATCACGAGCCCGAGGTCGGGCCCGAGCCCGAGGCGCATGGCGCAGAGCGCCAAAAAGCCCGCCACGGTGGTCGTCGACGACCCGGACAGGGAGACGAACGCACCCTGGATGGCGCTCGCCATCGCGTCCCGCCGGTCCTCGAACCGCTCCTTCTCCTCGTCGTACCGGTCAAAGAGGAAGATCGAGTAGTCCATCGAGACGCCCAGCTGTAAGATCGCGGCGATCGCTTTGGTGATGTAGGAGACCTGCCCCAGAAAGATGTTGGTGCCGAAGTTGTAGGCCACCGCAAAGCCGATGCCCATCAAAAAGACGAAGGGCAAAACAACCGATTCCATCGTGAGCGACATGGCGACGATCGAGAAAACGACCGCCAGCAGCGTGTAGAAGGGCATCTCCTGTTCAACGAGGTCCTTGGTGTCCTTGAGGAAGATCGACACGCCCGCCAAAAAGCACCGCTCGTCGCAGAGGGCGCGCACCTCGTCGATCGCCCGCAGCGTCTCGTTGGAGGCGCCGGGGTGCTCGAACTGGACGATGATCATCGTTGAATCCTTCGCCTTTTCGCTGTAGAAGATATCCTTGATCTCGTCCGGAAGGATCTCCTTGGGGACGCTGATGTCGAGCATGCTGGAGATCCACATCGCGTCGCTCACGCCTGGGACCTCCTCGATCGCGTCCCGCAGCTTTTCCACGTCGCGCGCGGGCATTCCCTCGACGACCAACATCGCGGTCGCCGCGCTGTGGAAGGTGTCCTCGAGCACCGCCTGCCCCTGCGAGGAATCGAGCTCCTCGGGCAGGTAGGAGAGGATATCGTAGTTGACGCGGGTGTTGATCGCGCCGTACAGGCTGGGCAGGAGCAGCAGCAGCGCGAGAAGGATGATCGTCTTTGGCGAGCGCGTGAGCGCCCGCGCAAATTTCTTGAGCAAGCCAAAACCCCCTCATTCCATGCGGGAAGCGCCAAGCCGCGCCTCCCCTTCTTAAACCATACCCAATATATCACCCGGCCCGCGCGATGTAATTAGACAGATTTTTCATCTGTCTAAAAATACGACACCTCCCCAGAACTGTCGTTTTTTTTGACAAATCCGCTTTTTGTCTATACCGCGGCCGGCATCGGGCGGATATAATAAGGTCGGAAAACACTCTTGAGGAGGGCGCGGACATGGAATTTCAGCACCGGATGCTGCGCGCGGTGGTGGCCGGGATCGTCGACAAGGCGCTGCGCGACCTTCCGCGCGACCCAAAGCGCAGCCTGCGCAACCTCGTGGATCTCGGGGACAGCTGCGCGAAGGGCCCGCAGCAGAAGCTCTTCTTCGCGCGGGCGCACGCCGCGCTGCAAAGTCCCGCCTCCCCCTATTACCAGCTCGCCGCGGACGCCGTCAGCTGGGTGGACCCGCGCGCCCTGCGCGCGATGGGGGTCAACCTCGGCGCGTCGGGGCTCACCTGGGGGGTCGGGCGGCTCCGCCAGGAGGAGGCCGCGCGGGGCGGGCACCTGCCCTGGATGCTCCTGCTTGACGGGCCCGCCCGGGCGGATTCCCCCGTCCCGCACGAGGCGAACGCCCTCGGCTGCTATACCTTCGTGCTGCGCGGCGCCGACGCGCGGGAGGCCTGCGCGCTCGCCGCGCGCTGGCCCGAGAGCGCCTTCTTCGCCGAGCTGCCCGCCGCGCAGATCACCCCCGAGACCGCCGCCCTGCTTGAAAAGGCCCCCAACCTCGCCGTCTCGGTCGACGTCACGCCCGAAACGGACGCCTCCGAGGCCTTCGGGCTCCTGCACGCGGCCCGCAGGTTCTACGGCTTCGCGGCCGCCTGCACCTCCCGGACCGCCGACGCCCTGCTGGACGGAGCGTTCCTCGACCGGATGCGCGCCGGGCACTGCCTCTACGGCTGCTTTCGCTGCCCCACCGGGGAGCCCGCCCTCGAGGACAGGCTCTGCCGGACGGTGAACGGCGACCGCGGCCGCCGCAAGGGGCGTCCGCTGCTGCTCATCGACTTCCGCCGCGACGTGCAGTCCGTCGCCGAGGCGGTCTCCCCGGGAAGCCGCGCGCTGCGCGTCAACCCCGCGCTGCCGCTCGGCCCGCAGCTCTCCCCGCGATCGGAAAACGTGATCTGAACGGCAAAACGCCCGGCATCCTTTCGGATGCCGGGCGTTTCCGGTTCGCGTCCGCCGGTCTGCCGGCGGACGCTTATTCCTTCTTATATTTTTCCAGCGCGTAATGGATGCTCGCGTCGGTCATCTCCTTGACCCGCAGGATGTAACCGTCCGGCTCCTCCTTCATGCCGTGCCGGGCCCATTTCATGATGAGCCCCACGAACGCGAACGCGTAGAAATCGGCGATGAATTCGAGGTCCTCCTCGCCGATCGGGCTTTCTCCGAGCAGCTCCTCCGCGAGCGACCGGACCAGCCCCCGGGCAAATTCCAGCAGGTACTCCTGGAAGGAGTTCTGCCCCGGCGTGCTCAGAGCGTTGATGTAAAAGCGCTTGTTGTCCCGCATGTAGCGGCAGAGCGCGCCCAGGCCGTCGGTCCAGTGGGCGCGGTCGGAAAAGCTGCTCATGAGCTTGACCGTCTCGGTATAGTAAATCCAGTTGACAAGCTCGTATTTGTCCTTGAAGTGGTAGTAGAAGGTCTGGCGGTTTACCCCGCAGTTGGAGGTGATGTCCCCCACCGAGATCTTTGAAAGCGGCTCCCGCTCCATCAGCTCCTTGATGGACGCGGCCAGCGCCTGCTTGGTGATCATTGAATCCGCCATGCCATCCCCCCTTTGCCGCCTTTCGGGACGCCTCTATTCTAATACAAATCCTTCCGGTTTGCAACCGTGGGCGGGAAGCTTCCGCGTCCCTTGCGCCGCGCGGTGAAATGTGCTAAACTGGGGAAAACCCGGCGCCCGGGCGGGCGGAAGGAGGCGGACGGATGAGTTTGAGCAGCGAGCCGGTCCGGCGGGAGGACGACCTCCTGCGGATGATCGACGAAGGCATCGCCGCGCTTGAGACGGACGAGGAGTTCTCCAAAACGGTGCAGGCGATCGGCGAATTTTGCAGCCGGAATGAAAAACCGGACCCGGAGGAGCCCTGAACGGGCCGCTCCGGGAAAAGAGGCGGACGCTCCAAACGGAGCGCCCGCCTCTTTTTCATTTTGCCAACGCGCGCGGCTCAGATGAACGCCTGCTCGACGCGGATGACCGCGAAGTATTTTGAATCGATCGCCTGCACCCCCTCGCGCACCCGCTGGGCGACCTGCGCGTCGCTCAGGCGGAAGCGGTGGGGCACCGTCACGTCGAAGATCAGGTTGGTGTGGGTGACGCCGTTCACCATGCGGAAGTCGTGGATCGAGATCGACGGGTCGATCCCGCGCACCATCTCCTCCACACGCTCCCGCAGCGCGCCGATCTCGCCGTGGTCGACGGCGACGGGGTCCATATGGATGGTCACGTCGCAGCCGAACTTGTGCCGCAGCTCCAGCTCGATGACGTCCACCGCGTCGTGCATGGTCAAAATGTCCGCGTTGCAGGGCATCTCGGCGTGCAGCGAGATGATCCGCCGGCCCGGCCCGTAATCGTGCACGATGAGGTCGTGCACCCCTGACACCTCGTCATGGGCGAGCACCGTCTCCTCGATCTGCCGGACGAACGCGGCGTCCGGGGCCTGTCCGAGCAGAGGGGAGAGGCTGTCGCGCGCGGTGGTCCAGCCGGTATAGAGGATGAAGAGAGCCACAAGCATGCCGATCCAGCCGTCGATGTTAAGCTTGGCAAAGTAGCTGACGGCGATCCCGAGTACGACCGCGGAGGTCGCGACCGCGTCGGTGAGGCTGTCCATGGCGGTCGCTTTCATCGCGGTGGAGCCGAGCCGGCTGCCGAGCGAGCGGTTGAACCAGCACATCCACAGCTTGACGGCGATCGAGAGGAGCAGGATGACCACCGACACGGCGCTGAACGACACCGCCTCGGGGCGCAGGATCTTCGCGATCGAACCGCGCGCCAGCTCGACCCCGACGAGCAGGATGGCCATCGACACGGCCAGCCCCGAGACGTACTCGATCCGCCCGTGCCCGAAGGGGTGCTCGCTGTCCGAGGGGGCGCAGGCCATCTTGAAGCCGACGAGGGTCACGACCGACGAGCCCGCGTCGGAGAGGTTGTTGAAGGCGTCCGCCACGATCGCGATCGACGAGGTGAGCCACCCGGCGGCCGCCTTGGCCGCGAAGAGGCAGAGGTTGAGGACGATCCCCACCACGCCCGAAAAAACGCCGTACCGTCCGCGCACCTCCGGGTCCTCCACCCGGTCGCTGTCCCGCACGAAGCGGCGCAGCAAAAAGTTGATCATATCCCATTCATCCAATCCGTGCAAATTGCGGGCCCGCCGGGGCCCGCGGCTGAAAAGGGGCGGGCCGCGACCCGCGCGTCCCGCCCCGACATAACCGGTTTATTTTTCCCAGAGGGCCTCCATCTTTTCGCGGATGCGGGCGCGCCGCGCGGCGGTCGCCTCCGCGTCGACCTTGAATTCGCCGATCTCATGGACGACGATGTCGCCCTCCCCCGCCTCGCGGGGCAGGCGCGCGCGCTCGACGCCGATCGTCTCGCCGTTTTCCGCCTCCAGGATGGCAAAATTCCCCTCGAACCGGTCGATGCTGTACCGCATGGGTATTTCGTTCACTTCCTCATGGCCGCAAAGCTTTTGATCAGCTCCACCGCGTCCCCGGTGGACAACAGGCTGCTGTCGAACGAGAGGTGGTAGCTGCCGATCTCCCCCCACTTTTTGTCCGAGTAGGAGTTGTAATACGCGGCGCGTTTTTTATCGATTTTGGAGATCATGTCCTTGGCCTCGCCGCCGCTCATCTCATAGAGCCGCTTGACCCGCTCGACGCGGTACTGGAGCGGCGCGTGGATGAACACGTTGAGGCAGTCCGGCTCGTCGCGCAGCGCGTAATCGGCGCAGCGCCCGACGATGACGCAGTCGCGCTCCCGGACGATCTTGCGGATCGCGTCGAACTGCGCCAGAAACAGCTTCTGGTTGATCGGGACATGGTCCACGCCCATCAGATTCCCCATGGAATACGGATTGACCGACATGGAATAGAGCAGGCTGCTGACCGGTTTTTCATCGTTGCTTTCAAACAGGTCCCTGCTGATGCCGCTTTCCTTCGCCGCAACCTCGAGCAGCTCCTTGTCGTAGAACTCCACGCCGAGGGAATCCGCCAGCGCCTTCCCGATCTCCCGGCCGCCGCTGCCAAACTCTCTCCCGATGGTCACGATCACCCGTTTCGCCATGACAACCGCTCCTTTCCCGCCCGTTTTACACAGGCCGTACGCATTGCCTTTGCCGTACTATTATTATACGCTTCCCGCGGTGATTTTTCAACCTTCGGGGACCCCGGCGGGCAGATTTTCCGGCCGCGCCCTCCGGTTTTTCACGGCCGGGCGGCGGCGAAAATAAAAAAGCGGCGGTAAAACCGCCGCTTTTTTGGGGCCGCCGTCAGACCGCGTCGCGCGTTTCGGGGCGGAAGAGGAGCGAAATGCACCAGATCGCGCCGAGGGCGACGAGGGTATAGATGATGCGGCTGAAGATGCTTGCCGAGCCTCCGAAAAGCCATGCGACCGCGTCAATCTGGAAGATGCCGATCAGGCCCCAGTTGATGCCGCCGATGATGGTCAGGATCAGCGCAATTTTATTGATCAAACCAGTCAACCTCCTTGATCAGTGGGGACGCGCCGTTATCAGTCTGCCCGGAAAAATCGGGATTTATGCACCGGATGCGGGGAGCCTCTCCGGGCGCGTCCTCTTCGGAGGAAAGCGCCGTGAAACCGACGGCGGCGGACCTCGCCGCGAAGACCGCCACGCGGTCCACCTCCGAACGCTTCAGCACCCGGTAGGGCGCCAGCGGCGCGCCCTCATAGAAGAGGACCGCACGGTCCCCCTCGGGCGCGAGGGTCACCGCCAGCGCCTCAAACGGGCCGGTCTCCCGCTCGATGGCCGCCGCGTCGAGCCGGTAGGGGCCGCCCTCGGGCAGCGTCACAATCCGCTGCCCGCCCGCGGCGTACACCCGCATCGAGCAGAGCATCGCCATGCCCAGCGCGAGCACCGCGGCCGCAATCAGCCGTTTCATTCCGCCATCCCTCCTTTGACCGTCTTTTTTTCCGCGCCCGCGCCGGTTTTGCCCGGCACGGCGCGCAGGCAGGAACAATCGTTTCCTTGCCGCTTGTATTTTGCGTCTTTTTGTGGCAAAATAAACGTATTCCCGCAGGTATCTGATAAAAAAGGATTGATGAACCCATATGAACCACCAGACGGTCGTGATCCTCGACTTCGGCGGGCAGTATAACCAACTGATCGCCCGCCGGGTCCGCGAGTGCGCGGTCTACTGCGAGGTGCTCCCCAGCCGGACCCCGCTTGCGGAGGTCTTCGCGAAAAATCCCATCGGCATCATCTTTACGGGTGGCCCCAACAGCGTCTACGAGGAAGATTCCCCCCACATCGACCCGGCGGTCTTTGAACGGGGCGTCCCCGTGCTGGGCATCTGCTACGGCATCCAGTTGATGGCCCACACCCTCGGCGGGCATGTCACCAGCCCCGATTCGCGCGAGTACGGCAAGACGGTTACATACTACGACACCTCCTGCCCCCTCTTCGCGGGGCTGCCGGACAAGGGCGTCTCGTGGATGAGCCACACCGACTATATCGACCGGCTGCCCGAGGGCTTTACCGCCGCGGCGCACACCGATTGCTGCCCCACCGCCGCGATGCAGAACCCCGAAAAAAAGCTCTACGGCTTACAGATGCACCCCGAGGTGCTCCATACGGAAAACGGCGTCGCCATGCTCCATAACTTCCTCTACCGGGTGTGCGGCGCGAAGGGCGACTGGACGATGGGCGACTATGCCCGCAGCACGGTCGCGTCCCTGCGCGAAAAGATCGGGGACGGCAAGGTGCTGCTCGGGCTCTCGGGCGGCGTGGACAGCTCGGTCGCGGCCGCGCTGCTCTCCCGCGCGGTCGGCGGCCAGCTCACCTGCATCTTCGTCGACCACGGCCTCATGCGCAAAAACGAGGGGGACGAGGTCGAGGAGGCTTTCCGCGGGCATGACCTCAACTTTGTCCGCGTCGATGCGCGCGACCGCTTCCTCGATAAGCTCGCGGGCGTGACCGACCCCGAGCGGAAGCGCAAGATCATCGGCGAGGAGTTCATCCGCGTCTTTGAGGCGGAGGCCAAAAAGCTCGGGCGGGTCGACTACCTCGCGCAGGGCACCATCTATCCCGACGTGATCGAATCGGGCGCGGGGGACGCCGCGACGATCAAAAGCCACCACAATGTCGGGGGGCTTCCCGATTACGTCGATTTCAAGGAGATCATCGAGCCGCTGCGGCTGCTCTTCAAAGACGAGACCCGCGCCCTCGGCAGGGAACTCGGCCTGCCCGGTTACCTCGTCGACCGCCAGCCCTTCCCCGGCCCCGGGCTCGCCGTGCGCATCGTCGGCGAAATCACCCGCGAAAAGGTCGCGGTTCTGCAGGACGCCGACTGGATCTTCCGCGAGGAGATCGCCCGGGCGGGACTGGAGAAGGAGGTCCACCAGTATTTCGCGGTGCTCACCGACATGCGGTCGGTCGGCGTCATGGGGGACGGGCGCACCTACGACTACACCGTCGCGCTGCGCGGCGTCACCACCACCGACTTCATGACCGCCGACTGGGCGCGCATCCCCTACGAGGTGCTCGACCTCGTCAGCCGCCGGATCGTCAACGAGGTGCGCGGCATCAACCGGATCGTCTACGATATCACATCCAAGCCGCCCGCGACCATCGAATGGCTCTGAGGCCGGCTCGGCAGGACATGGGAGGAAAACAGCATATGCAGCAGGACATGATCGTTATTCTGGACCTTGGAAGCACCGAAAATACCGTCCTCGCGCGGGCCGTCCGCGACCTGGGCGTCTACAGCGAAATCTACCCGCACGACATCACGCCGGACGAGCTGCGCGCGCTGCCAAACGTGCGCGGCATCCTCCTGAACGGCGGCCCCAACCGGGTGGTGGACGGCGCGCCCGTCGACGTCGACCTCGCGGTCTATTCGCTCGGCATCCCGACCCTTTCCGCCGACCATCCCACGGCGCGCGGCGAGGCCCTGCCCCATTGGCCGAAGGATCCCGCCGCGCTGACGGAGCTGCTTCGCGGGTTCGTCTTTGACACCTGCAAGGCGCAGGCCAACTGGAACATGGAAAACTTCATCGCCGACCAGATCGAGCTCGTCCGCAAACAGGTCGGCTCCCGCAAGGTGCTGCTCGCCCTCTCGGGCGGCGTGGACAGCTCGGTCGTGGCCGCGCTGCTGCTGCGCGCCATCGGCGACCAGCTCACCTGCGTGCACGTCAACCACGGGCTGCTCCGCAAAGGGGAGCCGGAACAGGTCGTGCGCGTCTTCCGCGACGAATTGGGCGCGAACCTCGTCTACGTCGACGCGAGCGAACGGTTTTTGGGCAAGCTGGCAGGGGTCGCGGACCCCGAGCAGAAACGCAAGATCATCGGCGCGGAGTTCATCCGCGTCTTCGAGGAGGAGGCCCGCAAGCTCAAGGGGATCGACTTCCTCGCGCAGGGCACCATCTATCCCGATATCGTCGAGAGCGGCACCAAGACCGCCAAGATGGTAAAGAGCCACCACAATGTCGGCGGCCTGCCCGACGACCTCGCGTTTGAGCTCGTTGAGCCGCTCCGCCAGCTCTTCAAGGACGAGGTGCGCGCCTGCGGCACCGCCCTCGGCCTGCCCGACGCCATGGTCTACCGCCAGCCCTTCCCCGGCCCCGGACTTGGGGTGCGCTGCCTCGGCGCGATTACCCGCGAGCGCCTCGAGGCGGTGCGCGAATCGGACGCGATCCTCCGCGAGGAGTTCCATGCCGCCGGGCTCGACAAGACCGTCTGGCAGTATTTCACCGTCGTCCCCGATTTTAAATCGGTCGGCGTGAAAAACAACGCGCGCTGCTTCGAGTACCCGGTCATCCTGCGCGCGATCAACACGATCGACGCGATGACCGCAGACGTCGAGCAGGTGCCCTGGCCGGTGCTCATGAAGATCACAAACCGCATCCTGAAGGAAGTGCCGGGGGTCAACCGCGTCTGCTACGACCTCTCCCCCAAGCCGCCCGCGACGATCGAGTGGGAATAACTGACAAAACCCGCAAAGCCTTGAAAACACTGGGTTTTTGAAGCGGAAACGGGGCATTTGATAGCAAATTGATAGCAGATACCAAAACCGGATTTACTTTGCTCACTCCTGTATAGCGGGTGGCTTGCGGGTAAATCCTCCATATCCTAAGAAAAAGGTCTTGCTGACTTTCACCAGTCGGCAAGACCTTTTTTGCTATTTGTCTTTTCTCTGTTTCTTCAATCCTTTTATCAGAGCATCGCTTAATTCCTTCGAGGGGACTTTGGCCCACCGCTGGGTGGTGTCATACTTGGGGTAGTTGTACCGCCAGCGGTCATAGTCCTCCTTGGTGATCTCCCCGGCCTCCAACTTCGCCGCCTGTTCCCGCCACGCAATCAAGATTTTGTTCAACTCACTGGCTTGACGGCCTCCCTGGAAAATATCTGCTTGCAGGCAGGCACGTCCATCCGCCTCTATCACTTTCAGACTGTAAACATCCTCCAAGGCGAACAGCGTATGGGCCAAACCTATGTAGTTGTCTATGTCCGGGACGCTCAACGCCTGGGGCGATACATCTAAAGTATGAGCCAGGGCAGCGGTCAAATCGGCCTTCGGCGTCCGGGTGCCTGTTTCGTACTGTGCCAGACGAACATCGGCGGAACGCTCTGGAAAGCCCACCGCCATACCAAGATACTTCTGTGTCATACCCCGGAGGGTGCGGAAAAAATGGATGCGCTCTCCTATTGCCATAAATGCCAACTCCTATCTGGTGGTTTCTGTCGAAAGTAGTATAACATATTCGCTTAGTAACAGTCAAGAGTATCTTAAACAAAAAAGTTAAAAATTATTCCGCAAGCCACTTGACAAAGCAAATTTGCTTAGTTATAATAGGCTAAGCATAAAGGCTTAGTCCTGGAGCCGTGAAAGGAGGTGAGCGCACAATGGCAAGCACCATGTTCATGCGGGTGGACGAGGTAGCGGAGGAATTAGGGGTTTCTGTCCCCTATGCCTATAAGCTGATTCGTTCCATGAATGCGGAGTTGAAAAAGACGGGCTGTATTACCATTTCAGGCCGCATCGACCGCAAATTCTTCCACGAAAAATTTTATGGCACAAGAGGCCAGAGCGAAAGGAGTGATTAACCTATGGCGGCGTTTAAGAACAAGGCCAACGGCACTTGGTACGTCCAGTTCCGCTATACGGACTGGAAAGGAGAGCGCCAGCAGAAGTTAAAGCGTGGCTTTGCCACCAAAAAGGAGGCCCAGGCGTGGGAGCGGGAGTTCCTTATGCAGAAGCAGGCCGACGTAAATATGACCTTTGAGAGCTTCGCCCAGCTCTATGAGAAGGATATGAAGCCCAAGCTGAAACTGAACACCTGGCTGACAAAAGAGAGCATCATCCAGAAGAAAATCCTGCCGTATTTTGGAAAGCGCAAACTGTCGGAAATCACCGCCAAGGACGTGATGGACTGGCAGAACGCGATCCGAGGGTTGACGGACGCCAAGGGAAAACCCTATTCCCCTACCTATCTCAAAACCGTCCACAATCAGTTAAGTGCCCTCTTTAACCATGCTGTCCGCTACTACGGCCTCCAGGTCAATCCTGCGGCCAAGGCCGGGAACATGGGGGTGGAGGAACGGCGTGAAATGCTGTTCTGGACGAAAGATGAGTATCTGAAATTTGCCGACGCCATGATGGACAAACCCCTCTCCTACTATGCCTTTGAAATGCTCTACTGGTGCGGTATCCGGGAGGGGGAACTGCTGGCCCTCACCCCAACAGACTTCGACTTTGAGGCGGGTACAGTGTCCATCAGCAAATCCTATCAGCGGCTCAAGGGCAAGGACGTGATTACCACCCCCAAGACGAAAAAGAGCAACCGTGTCATTAAGATGCCCAAATTCCTCTGTGGAGAGATGGAGGACTACTTAAAGATGTTTTACAGCACCGGGGCAAATGAACGGATTTTCCCTGTCAGCAAGCACTATCTCCACCATGAAATGGACAGAGGTGCGAAAGCGGCGGGAGTGAAGCGGATCAGGATTCACGACCTCCGACATTCACACATTTCCCTGCTGATTGATATGGGCTTCACCGCCCTGGCAATCGCTGACCGGGTGGGGCATGAGAGTATCGACATCACCTACCGCTACGCCCATCTGTTTCCTACAAGGCAGACGGAGATGGCGGACAAGCTGGACTTTGAAAGGATGGGAACGTAACCATGTCACTGAAAAACCGAGACAACAAAAATCGCTGGAGGAACAAGACCGTGGCCTTCCGGGT
>NZ_JAPJQF010000034.1:6086-27787 GCF_030825285.1 Anaerotruncus massiliensis (ex Togo et al. 2026) | reverse complement strand
ACATACCCCTGCCTGGGCTGGGCCTACACTCAAAAGCACCTATAAAAAACCCCCCAAAACTGCTCAACGGGGGCACGGCCCCCGCCATGGCGGGGCGCCTTCCGCTTTGTTTTCATCCGGTCAGCCGAGCAGCTTGAAGATCGAAACGATCTTGTTGAGCGACCCGATGGGATCCTGCATATTCAGCAGGTTCCCCAGGATGCCCTTCGGCCGGTTCCCGTTCCCGTTCTGCGCCGCGCCTCGGTTCATCTGCTGCGGGCGCCCGGATGGCCGGGACATCTGCCGCGGCCCCATCTGCCGCTGTGCCGTCTGCTGCTGGCGGGGCTGCCGCATGGCCTGGCGCTGGGGCGTCTGGCCGGGTTGACGATTCTGCATAAAAACCTCCATGCGCCCGGCTTTGCCGGATCAGGCCAATCCCCGCCGCGCGGCGGGACCGGCCCGCGCTTTTGCCGGGCGGCGAAAGGACCGCGTTTTTTCGCGATTTCCTCTTAATGCCATCCTATGCGAAAAACGGCCGGCCGCCACGCCGTCCGTTTCTTTTTTCGTTTGGATTTTCCTGCGCGCCCATCGGTTCCCTCTGATCATTTCGCAGAAATTGCAGACAATAATGCCGAGGTGATTAAAATGGAACAGCCTTTGAACCAGAAGATCCCTCCCGAACCCCGGCGGACAGTCCTGTCGGAACAGGACCTCCGGGCGCTGTCCCAGCGGTTCGGCTCCACGCGCTCCTACCAGGGCAGCGTCGTCGGCATCACCGACGAACGCATGCGCCAGCTGGCGGAGCACTTTACACCATGAGCGGAGGCGGCAGCATGCAGACAAGCGATCTTTACGACCTGATCGCACAGGACGGCAGGGCGCACCGGTTTTTCGCCGCCCTGCCCGACGGCGTGCGCGACGCGGTGAGCTGGCAGGCCAAAAGCCTTCACAGCTTCCCCGAGCTGCAGGCCTGTGCGCAGGAGCTGCTCAGCGACTACGACTGAGGGGGAATTCGATGGATCAGCCCCTGGAGTACTATCCCATCCACTATGATGAGCTGGAAAGCTACCTCGTCGGCTACCTCAACGGCGAAGAGACCGGCGGCGGGGAAAACGACATCCGAAGCGTGATCTGCTGAACGGGGCCGCGGCCCCGTTCTTTTTTTGTCAAAAAGCCGTCCCCGCATGGGGGACGGCTTTTTTTCATTCTTTGTTCACGACGTTGACCGGGCGGCCCGCCAGAAACGCCCGCAGGTTCTCCACGGCCACGTCCATCAGCCGCCGTCGGCTCTCCCTGGGCGCCCAGGAGATATGCGGGGTAATCAGGCAGTTCTTCGCGCTGAGGAGCGGATTGTCCGCGCGGATGGGCTCGTCTGACACCACGTCCAGCCCCGCGGCGTACACCTTCCCGCTGTTCAGCGCGGCGGCGAGGTCCTCCTCCACGATGAGCGGGCCGCGCGAATTGTTCAGAAGGATCACCCCGTCCTTCATCTTCGCGATGCTCTCCCGGTTGATGATCCCGCGCGTCTTCGGAAAGAGCGGGCAGTGCAGAGCGATCACGTCCGAATCCGCCAGGAGGACGTCCAGCGGGACGTATTCCCCGAGGGCGCGTCCCTCGTCGCAGGGGAACGCATCGTACGCGAGCACCCGCATCCCCATCGCCTTAGCGATCTTCCCGGTCGCCCGGCCGATCCGCCCAAAGCCGATGATCCCCATCGTCTTGCCGTCCAGCTCGATCAGCGGATAGTCCCAAAAGCACCAGTCGGGACCCTGTTGCCAGCGCCCGGCGTGCACCGCCTCGCTGTGATGGGCCACATGGTGGCAGATTTCGAGCAGCATCGCGATCGCATACTGCCCGACGGCGGCGGTCCCGTAGGTGGGGACGTTGCAGACGGGGATGCCGCGCTCCCGCGCGGCGGCGACGTCCACGACGTTGTAGCCGGTCGCCAGCACGCCGATAAACCGGAGCGCGGAACAGTCCTCGATGACCTCCCGCGGGAGCGGGACCTTGTTGGTGTAGACCGCCTCGGCGTCCCCGATCCGTTCCCGGACCAGCTCAGGCGGCGTGCGGTCGTAGACCGTCAGCTCGCCGAGTGCCTCCAGGCCCTCCCAGCTCAGGTCGCCGGGGTTTTCGGTATATCCGTCCAGCACCACGATTTTCATAACCTGCCTCCTTATCGTTATCTGACCAGCACAAGGCCGAGCAGCGCCCCCGCCAGAATGACGGTGGGAATGCTTCTCTTTGCAAGCAGCAGCGCCCCCGCCGCCGCCCCGATGACGACCGCCGGCCAGAGCGGCGCGCCGTTTAAAAAATAGTTTGCCTGCCCGAGCGGGACGGCGACCGCGAGGATCATGCCGATGCATACCGGGCGGACGCCGTAGAGCGCGTTCTGCAGGAACCGGTTCTGCCGGAACTTGACCATAAAGTGGCAGGCGAGCATGCAGACGGTGAGGGAGGGGGTCATCACCCCGAGCGTGGTGGCGATCGCGCCCGGCAGGCCCGCCACCTGGATGCCGACGAAGGTCGCGCAGTTGATGCCGAGGGAACCGGGCGTCATCTCCGCGATCGCCACGATGTCCGAGAGCTGCTCCATCGTCATCCAGTGGTGAGCAAGCATCTCCTGGTTGATGAAGGGGATCATCGACAGGCCGCCGAAGCTGCAAAAGCCGATCTTGAGGTAGCTCCAGTAGAGCTGCAAGCAGATCATCCCCGCACCCCCCTGAGCATGAGCCCCGCGGCCGCGCCGAGCAGCACCACGAGGATGTTGTTGATCGGAAGGAAAAGGCAGATCAGAAAGCCCCCCAGCACGATCCCGTACTGGACCTTCTCCTGGATGGCGATGGAGCGCAGGCCGGCGGCCGCGGAGAGGATGATCGGCACGACGGCGGCGCGCACGCCGACCATGGCGCGCGCGATATAAATGTTGCGGCGGAACTGCTCGTAGAAGACCGTGACCACCGACAGCACGGCGACGGAGGGCGCGGCCACGCCCACGGCGGCGATGACGCCGAGCGGCACCCCGCCCACGTGGTAGCCGAACATTACGGCGATGTTGATGACCATGATGCCGGGGAACGACCGTCCCACCGACACGATATCCAGCAGGTCCTCCTTGGAGATCCAGCCGCGCTTGTCGACGAATTCCCTCTGGAGCTGCGCCACGATGCTCCAGCCGCCCCCAAAGGTGAAGAGCCCGATCTTAAAGAGCAGCAGGAAACAGCAGAGCGGCCTGGGAAGCTCGCGCCTTGCATCCAACACCCCACCCCCGTCCTTTCGACGCGCGCAGGGATTCCCCCGCCCTTTTGAGGCGGGAGAATCCCGTCCGCCCGTTTTTTGCGGCGGCCGGTTCAGTCCAGGCCGCCATGCGCCTTGTAATAGGGAATCAGCCCTCCCGCGCGCACAAGCCCGGCCAGCTGGACGGGAAAGGCCGGGAAAGGGTAGTCCCCCCTCCCGTCCATACTTATGATACCCGCCTCGACGTCCACCGTCAAGCGGTCGTACTCCTCGACCCGCGGCGCACAGACAATCGTGAGGATGTCCAGGTTCACGCCGCCCCGGTAAAAATTGCGGCTGAAGGAGCGCGCGACCACACAGCGGATGCCCGCCGCCTTCATCACCAGCAGAATCTGCTCCCGGGAGGAGCCGCAGCCGAAATTTTCCCCCGCCACGAGAATATCCTTCGGCTGCAGGCTCTGCGCCAGGTCGGGCCTGCACGATTCGAAGAGGTGCCCCGCCAACTCCTCCGGCGGCGCGCCGCCGCCGAGGTACTGCCCGCCGATGATCTGGTCGCCGCTGACGTTGTCCCCGAGCAGCTGCGCTCTTCCTTCGATCATTCCGCGTCACCTCCCGCCGTAAGATACCCCTCCAGCGCCGAACAGGCCGCCACCAGCGGGGATGCGATGTAGATTTTTCCCCTGCCGCCGCCCATGCGGCCCGCCGCGTTGCGGTTGGTGGTGGAGACCACCGTCTCCCCATCCGCAATGAGGCCCCCGTGGATGCCGGCGCAGGGCCCGCAGCAGGGGGGCAGGATTTGCGCGCCCGCCTCGAGCAGCACGCGGTAGACGCCCGAGTGGGTCACGACCTAGACCTGTTTGCCGGGAAGCCCTCCAGTGCGTCCGGGGCCGCGGGAGCGGCCTTCTGCGAAGGGGCCGCCGGGGCGGCCGCGGGCGAACTTTTTTTGACAAATTGACTATTTTCGTTTTTACTGTATCCTATAACCACTGATTTGTCTAATATTTAATCCTCATATGAATCATAACTTTTTATCATGAAATTTTAGGAGGCGGTCGCTTGACACTGAAAGAGCTGCGTTACGTTCTCGCAATCCAGGAGCACCAGAACCTCTCCAAGGCCGCACAGTCCCTCTACCTCTCCCAGCCCGCGTTGAGCAAGTACATCAAAAACCTTGAGGCGTCCCTCGACGTCAAAAACTTCAAAAACGTCGGCAAACGGCTCATGCTGACCGCCGTCCACAAGAACACCGTCTTCAAGCTCGGGTGCGGGCTTTTCCTCGACGCCTGCCGTGAGGTGGCCCGGAACTATCCGGACATCACGCTCGAGACGGTCGTCGTCGACACCTTCGCCATGAAGATGCTGATGGATCCCCAGGACTACGACGTGGTGGTCACCACCAACATGTTCGGCGACATCCTCTCCGACGAGGCGGCGGGGCTCGTCGGCGGCCTCGGCATGGCCGCGGGGCTCTACGTGGGACCCGACTACTGCATGGCACAGGCCACCCACGGTTCCGCGCCCGACATCGCCGGCAAAGGGATCGCCAACCCCTTCGCAATGATCATGTCCGCGCAGATGATGCTCTCCTGGCTCAGCAAAAAAAACGCGACCCGCAGGCCGTCCAGGCCGCGCGGGAAATCCAGGAAGCAGCGGAGGCCGTGCTGGACGATAAGTCCGCCGTTACCCCCGACCTGGACGGCACTGCCGGGACGGCGGAAATGGGGCGGGCGATCCGCCGACTGCTTGCTTAATCCGGATGGGCTGTTTTTTCCCATTTGCCGGCTTCCCGAAAAATTAAATGTCAGGCCCGGACGCCTCCTGCGTCCGGGCCCTTTTTTGCACCCGTTTTTCATTCTGCCCCGCCTCCCGCGGCGCCTCCTCCCGGCACCGGACGCGGCCGGACGGCATATGCTGGTATGGGCAACTGCCCGATTTGTTTTGGAGGCTTCATCTATGGCTAACAATCGATTCTTGAACCCTATCTTCCCGGAGGAACGGATCTGTAACTGCCGTCCTCCGGTTCCGCCTTGTCCTCCGCCCATCCCGCCCTGTCCTCCTCCGGTTCCGCCCTGCCCGCCGCCCTGTCCCTGCCCGACGGGAATCACCGGGCCCACCGGGCCGATCGGACCGCAGGGACCGATTGGGCCGCAGGGCCCCATCGGCGTCACCGGGCCCACCGGCGCGACCGGTTCGACCGGGCCCGCCGGACCCACTGGCGCGACCGGCGCGACGGGCGTCGGCATCATAGGCCCCGTCGGACCGACGGGCGCGACGGGCGCGACCGGGCCCACCGGTCCCACGGGCGTCTCCGTCACCGGTTCGACCGGCGCGACCGGCCCCACAGGGCCGACCGGGCCCACGGGCGCGACAGGCGCCACCGGCGCGACGGGCGCTACCGGACTTTCGGTCACCGGCGCGACGGGTCCCACCGGACCGACCGGACCCACCGGGCCGACCGGCCCCACAGGCCCCACCGGAGAAACCGGCGCGGCCGAGAATATCGTCATCCGCAACACCACCACCTCCGAGCCCGGGACCCCGGCCTCGGTCGTGGACGTCACCGGCGGGCCGACGCACGTCCTGGACTTCACCATCCCCCGCGGCGCGACCGGACCCACCGGCGTGACCGGACCCACGGGTCCCACCGGGCCGACCGGCGCAACCGGGGCCACGGGAACCGGGGCTACCGGCGCGACCGGGCCCACCGGACCGACCGGTGCATTCCTTTCTGCACAACCGTCTTCCGTGCGGCGTGCTCTCCGGTGATCACGCCCCCCGCTCAACCGCCATGCTCCAGGCCCAGAATCTGTTCATATGGGTCACGGAAACGGAACTGAATTTCCACCCGGCCGTTTGCATGGACATACACCTTATTGACAAGCTCAGCCAGAATGTCCCGATCCAGGGCTTGAAGCTGCCGGGTCCTTTTAAACCGTTCAAGGCGCGAATCGTCCCGCGCCGGTTCTCTTTCACATACGGCTCCTTCCTCTTTCAGCCGGCTGATTTCCTTTTGGAGCGCGTCAACTTCCGACTCGAAGGAGCTCTTATAGTCCAGATACTCCGTCTGCGAGAGCAAACCGTCCTTCATATCGGTATATAAGGATTTCAGATAGCCCTTCCGCTTTTCGAGTTCCTCCGCGCCCTGGCTCAGCAGGGCCTGAAGCCGGTCCTGTCGGCAATCCGGTTTTGAGGCGCGGCCCGCCTCTTCCGCAAGGCCGGCCAGGCCGTCCGCCAGGTCCACCTGCATTTGGACCGCCTTCAAAATGACGCCGCACAGGCGCTGCTCCCGGATCGAGTGGGGCGTACAGCCGTCCTTCGACTGCCGGTTCGTCCGGCAGCAGTAGTAGGCGAGCTCCTTGGATGTTTTCCGGTGCATGGCCTTTTGGCAGTCGGCGCAGAATACAAAGCCGGACAGCAGGTGCAATTCCCCCTGCCGGGGCGGCGTCCGCGTGTTTTTTTGCAGCAGCCGCTGAACGGTCCGAAACGTCTCCCCGTCGATGACCGGCTCGTGCGTGTCTTTGACGACATACCAATCTTCCTCCGGCAGGCTCACACGTTCGTGCACCTTGTACGACCGGACCCTTTGCTTCCCCTGGACCATGTGCCCCAGGTACATTTGATTGCGCAGGATTTCATAGACCGTCCGCTGGGTCCAGAGGGAACTGTGGTATTTGTCATGCGGGTTTTGATACTTGAGGCCCTTCCGCCGTTTGTATTCCGCGGGGCTCGGATAGCCGAGCCCGTTGAGCCTCCTCGTGATCCCCTCCTTGCTGAGGCCTTTGCAGTACCACCTGAAAATTTCCCGCACCACCTCCGCCGCCTCGGGATCGACCACCAGGTGGTTTCTGTCGTCCGGGTCCTTCCCGTAACCGTACGGGGCAAACGCCCCGATAAACTGCCCTTTTTTTCGTTTGACGTCGAAGACGTCGCGGACCTTGAGGCTCGTCTCCCGGCAGTGGTTCTCGTTCATCATGCCCTGAAAACCGATGGACAGCATGTTTAAGGTCTCCGGGTGCCGGTAGGTATCGATGAACGGGAGCCGGGTCGAGATAAAGCGCACGTTGTACCGGACCCGCGTCTCCTCCAGAAAGCGCGTCTGGTCGGCGCTGTTGCGGAAGGGACGGGACAGGTCCTTTACCAGGACGCAATTGATTTTCCCGCCATAGATGTCTTCCAGCAGCTCCCGGAAGCCGGCGCGCTCGTCCTCGCTCGTCCCGCTGACGCCGTCGTCAACATAGATTTTATGGAGCTTCAGGTCCTCATGGCCGGCAATGTAATCGAGCAGCCACCGGCGCTGATTGGCGATGCTGTAGCTCTCGTCGTTCCCGTCTTCGCGGGAAAGCCTCAGGTAGATTCCCGTCGGCCATTCCGCCGCCGTTTCCAAATCCTTTTTTTCCGCATATCGCCGGGACATAACGCCTCCCCTCTCCCCCGCGCGGCCGCACGCCCAAATACCCGGCCCGCCGTTCAGGGGTCCCCGTGTGCAAGGTAGTGTAAAAGCGCCTCCTTCAGCGTCCTGTTTTCATCGCTGAAGCTGATTTTGACCGGGACGCCGTCCACCAGGAAGCAATAGGGATTGCCCGTCCGTTCGATCAGGCGTTCCAGCCTCCCGGCGGGCGGCCGGGAAGCGTCCGTCCAAACGTCCGCAAGCTCTGCAAGCCCGGAGATCTCCTGGTCCCGAATGTCCGCGCGGCGCATGGCGTCAAGTTCGGCGCGAGTCAATGGCCTCCCCCCTCGCCTAATTGCTATGCCCGGCACGGCCTTTCCTTGCATGTCCCCGCGTATTTGGCGGCACGCCAGAGAAAGGGCCGCTCAACTCTTGCGAGTTGAGCGGCCCTTTTGGATTTGATCCGCCGCCGTCGGAGCATAGGACGGCGCGGCATTTTCCTTCGCCCGGCTACAGGCGGTCGGCCCATCCGCGGCTTCTGTCCACGGCCTTGCGCCATCCGGCGAGCAGCGCGGCCCTGCGGGGTTCCTCCATATCCGGTTCGAACGTGACGTCGCACCGCCAGAGGCTCTTCAGTTCCTCCGTCCCGCTCCACACCCCGACGGCGAGGCCCGCGAGATAGGCCGCGCCGAGCGCGGTGGTCTCCCGGATCATCGGGCGGCGCACCTGCTTATTCAAGATGTCCGCCTGAAACTGCATCAGGAACCGGTCGCGGCTCGCGCCGCCGTCCACGCAGAGCTCGGAGATCCGGCGGCCGGTGTCCCGTTCCATCGCCTCGACCAGCTCCAGGCTCTGGTAGGCGATCGACTCCTGCGCCGCGCGGATCAGATGCTCCCGTTTGGTCCCGCGCGTGATCCCCATGATGCAGCCGCGCGCATACATATCCCAATAGGGCGCGCCGAGACCGGTGAAGGCCGGCACGAGGTACACCCCTCCGGTGTCCTTCACCTTTTGGGCGTAGTATTCCGCGTCGCAGCTCTCGTTGAAGAAGCGCATCTCGTCCCGCAGCCACTGGATGACCGCGCCGCCGACAAACACGCTGCCCTCCAGCGCGTACTGGACCTTTCCGCCCAGCCCGATCGCAATCGTCGTCAGCAGTCCGTTTTTGCTCTCGCAGGCGGTCTCCCCCGTGTTCATCAGCAGGAAGCAGCCGGTCCCGTAGGTGTTTTTGGCGTCCCCCGCTTCAAAGCAGCCCTGCCCGAACAGCGCCGCCTGCTGGTCGCCCGCGATGCCGGCGATCGGGATCTTCGTCCCCTGGAGCACGGTATACCCGTAAACCTCGCTGGAGCCGCAGACCCGCGGCAGCATCGCGCGCGGGATGTCGAGCGCCTCCAGCAGGGCGTCGTCCCAGTCGAGCGTGTGGATGTTATAGAGCATCGTGCGGGAGGCGTTGGTATAGTCGGTCACATGGACCGTCTTGTCGGTCAGCCTCCAGATCAGCCAGCTGTCGACCGTCCCGAACAGGATCTCCCCCCGCTCGGCGCGCTCGCGCGCGCCCGGCACGTGGTCAAGGATCCATTTGATCTTTGTCCCGGAAAAATAGGCGTCGGGAATGAGCCCGGTTTTTTCCCGTATGGTCTCCCCGAGGCCCCGGTCCAGCAGCTCCCCGATCATGTCCGCCGTGCGGCGGCACTGCCAGACGATCGCGTTGTAGATCGGCCTGCCGGTGTCCCGCTCCCACAGGATGGTCGTCTCCCGCTGGTTGGTGACGCCGATCGCCGCGATGTCCCGCACGTCCACGTCGTTTTGGGTGATGACCTCGCTCATCACCGCGTACTGCGACGCGTAAATCTCCATCGGGTCGTGTTCCACCCAGCCCTGGCGGGGATAATACTGGGTGAACTCCTTCTGGGCGAGCCCGACGATGTTCTGCTCGGCGTCGAAGAGGATCGCCCGCGAGCTGGTGGTCCCCTGGTCGAGGGACAAAATATAGCGGCTCATGCGATCTCCTCCCTGCCGGCGGCGGACGGCCGCGCGGATTCCAGCGGGCGGGCGGGCAGGCTGCGCGTCGCCACAATGTTCACGCCCGTCCCGCAGACGTTGCGCACGACCACCTGCCCCAGCGAAACGGGGGCCTTCAGCCGTATGCCGTCGAGAAGCGCCATCGCTTCAAACAGCTTCCCTTTTGGGAGCGGGCCGTCGGTCTTGACCGGGCAGCGCGGATGCGCGCCGCCCGAGACGCAGACGGTGGAGGTCAGCACGCGCGTGGGGTTGGTCAGCTCCGCGCGCCCGTATTCCGCGCCGCGCGGGCAGGCGTTTCCGGTCACGGTGAAGCCGTTTTCCTCATCCACGCGCAGGCGGCAGCCCTTCGGACAGACAATGCAGGTCAGCTCTTTCATGTTTGCGCCTCCTTGATCGATACCGTCAAATCCTTCCCGGCCGCCCTTTCCAGCAGCTGTCTGGGAAGCGTGATCCGCTCCATTTCGCCGGGGGCCAGCCGTTCGCGGGGGAACCCGGCGATTCGATTTCCGTCCGCGTCGACCTCGACCGTGCTGGCCCCGCAGACCCGGTTCACCCGGAAAAACAGCTCGGTGCGCTCCCCCGCTGCGTCTATCCGGATGCGCTGCGGCACCGTATAGCTCACCCCGCCGCCCGCGCGGACCTCGGTGACGCTCCCCCCGGCGCGCGCGCCCTTCCTGACATACGCGGCGGCCGCCGCGCCCGCGCGCTGCCCCTCCGCCGTGACAAAGTCGACCAGGTCGTGCACATGTACCACGTTGCCGCAGGCGAACACGCCGGGCATCGAGGTCTCCATGTTCTCATAGACCACCGCCCCGTTCGTCCTGCGGTCGATTTCGATCCCCGCACGCCGGGTCAGCTCGTTTTCGGGGATGAGGCCCACCGAAAGCAGGATCGTGTCGCAGTCAAAGGTCATTTCCGTCCCCGGGACGGGTCTGCGGTCTTCGTCCACCCGCGCGACCACCGCGCGCTCCACCCGCCTGCCGCCCTGGATGTCGACGATCGTGTGGGAGAGGTAGAGCGGGATATCGTAATCGTGCAGGCACTGGACGATGTTGCGGGTAAGTCCGCCCGAATAGGGCATCAGCTCGACGCAGGCCAGCACCTTCGCGCCCTCGAGCGTCATGCGGCGCGCCATGATCAGCCCGATGTCCCCCGAGCCGAGGATCAGCACCCGCCTGCCCACCATATAGCCCTCGATGTTCAAATAGCGCTGCGCCGTGCCCGCCGTGAATATGCCCGCCGGGCGGGTGCCGGGGATCGCCACCGCGCCGCGGGTGCGCTCCCGGCATCCCATCGCCAGGATCACCGCCTTCGCCTCGAGAACGCGGTAGCCGTCCGCCCTGCTGACGGTGTGCACCCTGCGGTCGGGCGTGATTTCGAGCACCATGGTGTCCGAGCGCACCTCGATCCGCGTGTCCCGCAGCATCTCGACAAACCGCTGGGCGTATTCCGGCCCGGTCAGCTCCTCCTTGAAGTAATGAAGCCCGAACCCGTTGTGGATGCACTGGTTCAGAATCCCGCCGAGCTCGCGGTCGCGCTCGAGGATCAGGACCCTTTCGAGTCCCTCCCGGTATGCCTGCACCGCGGCCGCCAGCCCGGCCGGGCCGCCGCCGATCACCACCAGATCATACAAGGCCCGCACCCCCCATCTTGGTTTTTCCCGTTATGATATAGGACCCCGCGCGGTCCTGCAGGATCTCCTCCGGAGGGAGCCCCCGCTCCCTCGCCAGCAGCTCGAAGACCCTCGGCCCGCAGAAGCCGCCCTGGCAGCGGCCCATCCCCGCGTTGCAGCGCCGCTTGACCCCGTCGACCGAGCAGGGGGGAATCGGGCCGCGCAGCGCGTCGAGAATCTCTCCCTCGGTGATGGTCTCGCAGCGGCAGATCACCCTGCCGTAAGCCGGGTTCTCCTCCGTCAACCGCGCCTTCTCCTCGCAGGTCAGCTCCTTGAAGCGCACCCTGCGGCGGGTGTCGATAAAGAAATCCTTTTTGACGAGCCGCAGGCCGCAGCCCTCCAGCAGCTCCGCCGCCATGCGCGCGATCGCCGGCGCAGCGGAAAGGCCGGGGGATTTGATCCCCGCGATGTCGATCAGGCCGGGGGCGTCCGCCGCCTCCGCGATGATAAAGTCGTCGGCGCCGTCCGCCGCCGCGCGCACCCCGGCAAAATTGCGGATCGATTCCCGGAAGTTGATGGAGGGCACCGATTTGCGCGCAAGGCGCATGACCTCTTCCAGCCCCCCGGCGGTCGTCGCGGTATCGTCCCGTTCCCGGGGGGGCTCGTTGTTGGGACCCACGATCAGGTTGCCGTGCACCGTGGGGGCCACCAGCGTCCCCTTGCCCGCCCTGGTCGGGCATTGGAAGACGACATGGCTGACCCGCTCCCCCTCGCTTTTGTCGAGCAGGTAGTATTCCCCCCGGTCGGGGTGGATGCGGAAGGCCGGCGCGGCGGCCATGTTGTGCACCTCGTCGCTGTAAAGGCCCGCCGCGTTCAGGACATACCGCGCCCAAAAGCGCCCGGCCGCCGTGTCCAGTTCAAAGCCGCCCTCGCAGCGCCGGATCGCCGTCACGTCCGCGTTCAGGTGAAGCGAAACGCCGTTGCGCACGGCGGTCTCGGCCAGCGCGAGGGCGTATTCCCAGGGGTTTACAATCGCCGCGGTCGGCGCGTAGAGCGCGCCCACCACCTCGGGGGACAGGTTCGGTTCGAGGTTTCTTACCTGCGCGGCGTCGAGCAGCGACAGGCCGGGGACGCCGTTTTCCACGCCGCGCGAATAGAGCGTCCGCAGCAATCCGGCGTCCTCCCCGGAAAAAGCCGCCACGAGCGAGCCGCATTGGCGGTAGGGAACGTCCAGCTTCCGGCAGAGCTCCTCCGCGAGACGGACCCCCTCTACGTTGAGCCGCGCCATCAGGGTGCCCGGAGGCGGGTCGTATCCCGCGTGCAGGATGGCGCTGTTCGCCTTTGTGGTGCCGCAGGCCACGTCGTTTTCCCGCTCGAGAACCGCCACGGAAAGCCGGTACCGCGACAGCTCATACGCGCACGCGGCGCCCACGATTCCGCCCCCGATGATTGCAACATCTAACATGGTAAGCTCCTTTCGCCGCTCTACCGGCATAAATTGGTCCCCGGCGCCCGTCCGCGCCGCGGTGCAGAAAAAGAGAGCACGACATCCGGCGCTGTCTCCAGCGCCCTTCTGCCGTACTCTAAAACTCTTGCAGCATTTCTTCTTTTCAGGCCGGGACGGCCCGCTACAGGAACCAGATCGCCCTCTGGGTGGAGGAGACCGAGACCGCCCCGGCGGCCAGCGCGTTGATCACGTCCTCCTTGTCGCTGATCAGCCCGCCGGCGATGATCGGCTTGTCGGTGCTTCCGGAAATCTTGCGGATCACCTTGGGCATGACGCCCGGGAGGATCTCCACGGCGTCGGCCTCGGCGGTCGCCAGCTGCCTGCCGATGTTGAAAAGCGCCATGGAATCCAGGACAAAAAACCGCTGCACCGTCAGCAGGCCGCAGCCCTTGGCGTGCCGCACGAGGGAGTGCTTGGTGGAGATGATGCCGTCGGCGCAGGTGTTCTTCGCGATGAAATCCACCACCACGTCCTGCGAGGTGAGGCCGTCCACCAGGTCGATGTGGACGAACGCCAGTTTCCCCGCCTCCTTCAGCTGCGCCACGATTCCGGCGATATTCAGCATATCCCCATAGAGTACAAACGCGATCGAGCAGTCGCTCGTCAGGCAGTTTTGGAGCCCTTCGGGGTTTTTGACCGCGGCGATCACCGGGCTGTCCCGCAGCGCCTCCAAGAATTCCTTCTTTCCAAGCATCTCGCCACCCTCCTTCCATATGGTACCGGCCCGCCGGTCACCCGCAGGCCTCCCGTTTCCCACCGGAGAACGGCCAGTCGTTGACCACCTTTTCCGCGAAGCCGAAGAGCCGGTCGATCTTCAGCGGCGTGCCGTCGTCCAGCACCGCCGTCCCGGAATAATATCCGAACGCCTGGTGCTGCTCCGCCCCGTAGCGGATCCCCGCGGGCGCGCTGGAATGGCGGTCGAGCACCGCGTCCATGGTCATCTCAAACCGCCCGTCGGAGGAGCGGAAGGTCCACGGCTTGGAGAAGGCGGTCTCGTCGTCCTGGATGACAAAGTCCACCTCTTCCAGTTTATGCGCCCTGCCGCCGTAAAAGAGAACATTTTCGGTGGCGGCGGAGGTGTCGCCGTACCGGCTGCCGATGTTGAAGCCGAACAGCCTGCCGCCGACCACCCCGCCCGCGCTCCCCCAGCAGGGGGTGCTGTGCTCCGGCCAGACCCCGCGGCCCCAGTCCTGGACGGCAAAGGCGCGCGACGGGTCATAGCGGTAGGAAAGCCCGCCCAGCCGAAACCCGCCGCTCACGCGGATGCAGGGGACCTTGTGGCAGTAGAAGAACAGCCCCGGCTCCTCCGCGAAGGGGAAGGCGTGCTCGCAGATGTCCCCCTCCGGGAACTCGAGCGCCAGCTCCGCCTCGAGCGGGTCCGCGCCGCTGAAATCCTCGAAGCGGACGTTCAGCGCCATTTGCCTGCCGGAATAGCGGTACTCGCCCACTGCGCGTTCGTTTTGGAACCGCACGTCCTCCCACGAGGTGCGCGGCGGGGACAGGACGCTGCTTTCCGCCGGGCAGAAGGCCATCTCGTTGACCTGCCGGTTTTCCCGGTAGTCCATGAAGCTGACCGACAGCCGGTGAAAAGCCCCCATGTTGGCCATCGAAAATCCGAGCCCGTAGTGATCGTCCCCGGCGAAATAGTAGTGCCATTCCTTGAAGAGCTCCTTCGGGAACCGGATGTTCTCCGGGTTGTAGCGCAGGCGGGGGGCGCGGGACCAGCCCGCCTCCACCAGCGTCCCGTCGGGCTTTAAGAGATCGTGCCGCGTTAAAATTTCGTGCTGCATCTGCTCCTCCTGTCTACCAGCGGTTGACCACTTTTTCCGCGAATCCGAACAGCCGTTCCACCGGGAGCGCGGTCCCGTCGTCCAGGACCGCCCGGCCGGTGAAATACCCGAACACCTGGTGCTGGTCCGAGCCGTATTGGGCGCCCGGAGGCGGGTTGGAGTGGCGGTCCAGGACCGGCGTGAAATCCATCTCGAACCGGCTGTCGGAGGAGGTGAACTTCCACGGCTTCATAAAAGAGGCCTCCCCGTCGGGGATCAGGAAGGACACCTCTTCCAGCTTATGCATCACGCCGTCGTAGACGACCATGTTCTCGGTGGCGGCGGAGGTGTCCCCGAACCCGTAGCCGATGTTGAACCCGAACGGCCTCCCGCCGATCCGGCCGCTGGCGCTTCCCCAGTACCACTGGTTCCGGCGGGGCCAGACCCCGCGTCCCCAGTCCATGACCGAGTAGGCGTCCCGCCCGTCGAAATCGTAGTGCAGCCCGCCGAGGGTAAAGCCGCCCGAGACGCGGATGCAGTTGACCTTGTGGTTGTAGTAGAACATCCCCGGCGCGTCCCCGAAGGGGATGACGACGACGGTGGTGTCCCCCCCGGGCATTTCGAGGCGCAGGTCGGCGTCGAGGGTCTCCCCGTCCAGCAGGTTGGGGAAAACGACCTTCAGCCGGGTCTCCCCGCCGTTCCGGAGGTACCGGCTCTCCGCGCCGTTCCAGGAGAAATGCAGCGGGCCGTCCGAGGTCGGCGGCGAGCGCAGGACGCTCTCCTCCGGCGTGCAGAAGGCGGTGTCGTTCGCCTGGATGTTGTTTTGGAAATCCATGAAGTTGACCGACAGGCGGTGCAGGCTGCCGACGCTGGCCGTGGAGAAGCCCAGGCCGTAGCGGTCGTTCCCGGCGAAGTAGTAGTCCCATTCCCGGATCTCCTCCCGCGGGAACCGGATCGCCTCCCGGTTGTAGGCGAGAATCGGCGCGCGGCACCAGCCCGCTTCGATCAGGTTTCCGTCCCCGTCCAGGAGGGGATGGGGTTTCGTAATCTCATGCTGCATGAAGAACCTCCTTCATTCCGCCGCTTTCCCTACATCCCGAGGTAGGCGACCTTGACGTGCTCGTTTTCGAGCAGCTCCTTCCCGGAGCCCTCCATCACCATCCGGCCGTTTTCCATGACGTAGGCGCGGTCGGCGATCCGCAGGGCCTGGCGGGCGTTCTGCTCGACGAGCAGGATGCTGATCCCCTGGGCGTTGAGCCGCTTGATGACCTTGAAGAGGTCGGCGATGATCATCGGCGCGAGCCCGAGGGACATCTCGTCGATCATCATGAGCTTCGGTTCGCTCATCAGCCCGCGCGCGATGCTGATCATCTGCTGCTCGCCGCCGGAAAAGGTGTTGGCCATCCGGTCCTCGTATTTCCGGATCGCGGGGAACATCTGGTAGGCGAAATCCAGATTCTTCTGCACGCGCGCCTTGTCCTTGCGGTAGGGGTAGGCCCCGATCAGCAGATTGTCCCGCGCGGAGAGCTCGGGGAAGAGCTGCCGCCCTTCGGGGACCATGCAGAGGCCCTTGCGCGCGATCAGGCTGGAGGGCAGCCCGGTGATTTTTTCGCCGCAGAAAAGGATCTCCCCGCCCGCGATCGGGTTCATGCCGGAGATGCTGCGCAGCAGGGTCGATTTGCCGGTCCCGTTCGCCCCCACGACGACGACCAGCTCGCCCTCGTCGACATGCAGGCTGACGTCCTGCAAAATTTGCAGGCCGCCCAACGTTACGTCCAGGTTATTGATCGTCAGCAACATCGTAATCCTCTCCCAAATAAGCTTTTATGACGCGTTCGTCCGAGGAAATCACCTGCGGGGAGCCGGAGGCGATGATCTCGCCGTATTCCAGCACATACACCTTTTCGCACAGGCTCATGATGACCCGCAGCACATGCTCCACGATGAACAGCGCGATGCCGAGCTCCCCGTTGACCTTTTTCACCAGCTCGAGCATCATCTCGACCTCGGTGGGGACCAGCCCCGCGAACAGCTCGTCGAGCAGCAGCATCTCGGGCTCGGTGGCCAGCGCCGCCGCGAGCTCCGCCTTTTTGCGCTCGAACATGTTGAGCCGGGGGATCTTGACCTGCTCCTTGCCCTCGAGCCCGACGAAGCGGATCATCTCATGGGCAAACGGCAGCGCGTCCTTCTTGCGCTTGCGGCGCAGGTAGGCGCCCACCAGCACCGACTCCTCCAGCGTCATCCCGGCAAACGACTGCGCCTTCTGGAAGGTGCAGGCGATCCCCGCGCGGCAGACCTCGACCGGCCCGAGTTTGGTGATGTCCCGGTCCTTGAAGCGGATCGTTCCGCTGTCGATCTTGTTGAAGCCGGAGATCGACTTGAACATGGTGGATTTGCCCGCGCCGTTCGGGCCGATCAGCCCGACGATCTGGCCCTTTTCCACCTCGGCGGTGACATTTTTGTTCGCGACCAGCCCGCCGAAAGCGATCGTCGAATTTTCGAGTTTGAAAAACATTTGCAGCAGCTCCTTTCCGGCTCAGGTCGTCGCGCGCTCTTTTTTGGCCGGCGTTTTCTTTTCGTCTCTCTGGAAGAAGCTGATGATGCCCGCCGGCTTGAGGAGCGCCATGATAATCAGGACGCCGGCGTAGATCACCACCGAGAAAGGCGCGAACCTGCTCGGCATCATTCCGCGGACCAGTTCGTCGAGCACGATCATCGACGAGCCCAAAACCGGGCCCCACACATATCCCATGCCGCCGACGATGACCACCATGATGATCTTGAGCGAGATCGACGCGTTGAAGACCTCGGTGTTGTTGGACATCAGGTAAAGCGCGTAGAAGGAGCCGGCGAGCGAAGCCATCAGGGCGCTGAACACGGTCGCCAGGATCCGCCAGTTCCCGATGTTGGAACCGAGCGCGCGCGCCAGGTCGGGGTTTTCCTTGAGCGCCACGAAGTTGGTGCCGATGCGGCTTCTCCGGATAAACACATAGAAGAGCATCGAGGCGACCGCGAGGGTGAGGACCATGTAGTACTGCTGGGTCTTGCTGAAGAGGTATTCCCGCGGCATCGAGATGCCCATGCTGCCGCCCGTGAGGTCGATAAGCTGGATCGAGAGGGAATAGACCGTCTGGTGCAGCCCGATGAGGGCCATGGTGAAGTAGAGCCCGGACAGCTTGGAGGCGATCACGCCCACCAGCAGGGCCATCAGGGTGTTGACGACCAGCCCCATGACGACCCCCGCGAACAGGCCCATCCCCAGGCGGTTGGTGGTGATCGTCATGCCGTAGACGCCGAGCCCGAAAAAGAGCGCGTGCGCGATCGAGAAGAGGCCGGACATGCCGGAGAGCAGGTTCCAGGACTCCCCGAGGGTGACGTACATCAGCGTGATGATCGCGATGTTGAGCACCCGCCGGTTGGCCGCCATCGGAAACAGGAGCGCCGCGGCCAAAAGGAGGAGGTACAGGATGACTTTTTTGTCGATTTTAAATTTGGACTGGCTCATTGTGACTCCTCCTTTCTAAATGTTGCGCACGGCGTTTTTGCGTTTGTTGAAAAGCCCGTAGGGCCGCACGAGCAGCACGACCACAAAGAGGCCGAAGAGCATCGGATCGTGGTAGGCGGTGCCGAGCACGCCAGAGATGAGCGCCGAGAGGACGCCGACCAGCACGCCGGTGATGAAGGCGCCGGTCAGGTTGTTCAGCCCGGCGGTGATGCAGATGACGAAGCCGATCAGCGTGATGTAGTCGCCGAAGTTCGGCTCGACGGTGAACATGGTCATCAGCATCATGCCCGCGACGCCGATCAGGATGAAGCTCAGCGAGAAGGCCAGGTCGAGGGTGCGCTCGCTGTTGATCCCCATCAGCCCGGCGACGTCCCGGTTCTGGACGACGGCGCGGATCGCCCGCCCGGTCCAGGTCTTGTTGAGGAAGAGCTGAAAGCTCACGAGGATCACCCCGGCCATGACGAAGCAGGCGAGCTGGATGATGCCCACGCTGATCTTCGGGGTGAAGTAGATGCGCTTTTCAAAGACGGCCAGGTCCCTCGGATAGGAGGTGAAGAAAAAGAGCACGAGGTTCATGATGACGAGCTGAAGGCCCATCGTCGTCAGGATGTTCATGCCCTCGTCGATTCGTTTTAAAAGGGTCTTCCGCATCAGCCAGCCGATCGCAAAGTTGATGACGATGACCCCGAGGGCCGCCAGGATGACCGGCGCGTTGACCATCCGGATGAAGAAGAAGGTCAGGTACATCGAAAGCATGATACATGCGCCGTAGGTAAAGTTGACCATGCGCAGGGAGCCAACCTGGAATGTGAAGGCGCTGGACATCAGCCCGTACATGCCGCCGACGCAGATTCCATTGAGAATGATATTGATATAAGCCGATACGCCCATGTGGTACTCCATTCCGCCGCGCGCGCCGGCTGATGTTCGGGATTTGGGCCGGCCCCCGTCCGCGCGAAGGAATGACAGGGGCCGGTTATGAAGGGCCAAAGGGAAAGCCCCTGCCGCACGAAGGTATGGACAAGGGCTTTCCGGAGGGTTCCCGGGATTACTGCTCCCAGGGGATCACAGGGTCTTTCGTCCGCAGGAAATCGGGATACACCGCATACATGTCCCCGTCCATCCATTCGCTGATGACCATCTGTCCGGCACGGGTGTTGCTGTTGAACTCATCCCATTTGATGCCCCAGTACCAGGGGAGCTTGCCCTCCTCGAAGTCCAGGCTCTTCATCGCCGCGGCGAGCTTGGCGGTGTCGTCCCAGTCCTTTGGATCGACCTTCTTGAGGCACTCGAAATAGACGTTCATGCCGCCGTAGGCCTGCAGGGCGTGCGCGAGGGGCTTGTGCCCGTACTCCGCCTCAAAGTCCTCCTTGAACTTGGTGATGCCGGGGGCCGCGTCCTCGGAGATCGACGGGTTGGTGTACGACTGGGTCAGGATGCCGTTGGTGATCTCGTTGCCGAGGTCGGAGAAGTTGGGGGTGTCGTAGAAGATGCCGCCGGCGAGGATGACCTTCGGCCGGTAGTTGAGCTCGTGGATCTTCTTGAGGAAGAGCGTCCCGTCCGGGGTCCCCTGGATCGGGATCAGGATGTCGTAATCGGTGTTCTGCAGCTTGGTGATGATCGGCATGAAGTCCTTGTTGGTGTCCGGATAGCCCTCGTTGATGACCACCTGGACGCCGTTGGCCTCCGCCGTCTCAAGCATCGGGTTCGCGACGTGCTGAAGCCTCGTGGTGTAGAGCAGCGCGACCTTCAGGTCCTTGGCGTCCTTCCCGAGGAAGGTCTTGCCGATGTCGATGGCCTGCATCATCGCGCCCCTGGAGAAATCGTCGACGTTCGCGCCGCCGCGGAAGAAATAGGTGCTGGGGCCCTGGAGCAGGTCGGCGTCCCACGCAAGCGACAGGTAGAGCGCCTGCATGTCGTCCGCCATCGTGGCGAAGGTGCGGTCCGCGATGCAGCCGTAGCCGCTGATGAAGACGCGCACGCCGTCGTTGTAAAGGCGTTCAAATTCGGAGAGGGTGGCGTCCTGGGTGGGGCCGTCGGCAAAGACCATTTCGATTTTGCGGCCGTTGATCTCGCCCCCGATGTGCTCAAGCGCCATCTCCGCGCCGTACTGGTACTCGTGCCCTCCGAACGCGTTCGGTCCGGTCAGCTGGGTGACCATGCCGATTTTGAGCGGCGGGAGCTCCCCGTCCTCCGCGGAGCCGCCCGCGGCCGGGGGATTCGCAGCGTCGGGCTGCGTCGCTCCCTCGTCGCCGCACCCATAGAACAGCCCTGTCGCCAAGCAGGCGCTCAGCAGTACGGCCAGGATTCTTTTCGCCTTTGACATTTCTTTTCCTCCTTTGTATTGCAGCATTTTCAGCAATAAAAAAAACGAAAAATTTGCAATACCAAAGGTAAGGCAAATTTCTCGTTCTCTTAACTCTCTACGTGAAATTTACTAGTATTCTCTTGTCTTTATCATACTATCCGGTTTTTCCGCCTGCGTCAATCATATTTTGTGATGTTTATTCAATCCCACAAATTGCGAAAGAATAATTCGTCAGATTTTGATAGGAAAATTTCCATGTTTATACAAATCCCGGTTGGACGCCGCTGACGCCGATCTCCGTAATACGCTCTTCGCGGCCGCAGGGCCGAAAATGGAATTTATGACCGGCCTTTCCCGGAAAACGGCCGGTTGTGCAGACCGGCCCGCACCCACCGGCGCAACCGGTGCAACCGGAGCCGCCGGCGAACGGGGCGACCAGGGGCCCCGGGGCGACCAGGGGCCGGAAGGCCCCGCCGGACCGCAGGGCCCGCAGGGACAGCCGGGCGGCAACGGCGCGACCGGGCCCACCGGGCCGACAGGACCGACGGGCCCCACCGGAGCGACCGGACCCACCGGAGCGACCGGCCCCGCCGGCGAAGCGGGCGCTGTCGGCGCGACGGGCGCGACCGGTGAAACCGGCGCCACCGGAGAGACCGGAGCCACCGGAGAGACCGGAGCCACCGGAGAGACCGGGCCCACGGGCGCGGCCGCGACCATCCGGATCGGCACCGTGACCACCGGCGACCCCGGCACCGAAGCCCAGGTCACCAACTCGGGCTCCGACGAGGACGCCGTCTTCGACTTTGTCATCCCGCGCGGGGAGCCGGGCGGCGGCGGGACCCCCGAGGTGCTGGCCACGGTGGACCCCACCGCCCAGCCGACCGCCGCGGGCGGCGCGCTCGCCTTCACCGACAACCCGCTCGTCTCGGGCACCGCGATCTCCCATACCGCGGGCAGCACCGACGTGGTGATCAGCCGGCCCGGCATCTACCAGGCGTCCTTCAGCGGCTCCTTTACGGCCGACGCCGGCACCACGATCCCCACGACCCTGCTGACGACCCTCAACCAGAACGGCGCGGCCGTCACCGGGGGAACGGCCCGGCACACCTTTACCGCCACCGGGGAGACCGCGGAGCTGACCTTCAGCGTCCCCTTCCAGGTGACGGCCACTCCGGTAAACCTCAACGTCGTCGCCAGCGGGGCCGGCTTCACCGGCAGGGACCTGACCCTCACGGTCATCCGCCTCGGCGACTGACCAGCCCTTCCTCCCGCTTTCCGTCTCCGCCCCCACAGGGCGCAGACGCGGCCCGCGCCGCCCTTTGGGGCGGCGCGGGCTTTTTGGTCTTTTCCGGACATACAGAGGCGCGCCGCCCCAAAG
>NZ_JAPJQF010000034.1:0-6076 GCF_030825285.1 Anaerotruncus massiliensis (ex Togo et al. 2026) | reverse complement strand
CCCCCCCCCCCCCCCCCCCCCCCCCCCCCCCGCGCCCCCCCCCCCCCCCGGATCCGGTCTCCCGGACAAAGGGCGGCTGTCAGAAGAGGACCTCTTTGCGCGCGGGGGTCGCCTTGGCGATCAGCTTGCCACGGTTGTAGGAGTAGAGGACCTCGCTCTTCTTGTTGAGGGCGTTGTAGAAGTTGTCGTTGTTGAGCACGATGAAGCTCGCGGGGTTGCCCTCCCGGATGCCGTAGCTGTCCCCGAGGTGCAGCGCCCGGGCGGCGTTGTAGGTGCAGAACCTGTAGGAGTCCATGATCTGCTGGTAGCCCATCAGCTGGCAGACGTGCAGGCCCATGTGGATGACGTCCCGCATGTTGCCGTCGCCGAGCGGATACCACGGGTCGAAGATGTCGTCGTGGCCGAAGGCGACGTTGTTGCCGTTCTCCAGCAGCTCCTTGACGCGGGTGACGCCCCGGCGCTTCGGGTAGGTGTCGAAGCGGCCCTGCAAATGGGTGTTGACCAGCGGGTTGCAGATGAAGTTGATGTCGCTCATCCGCAGCAGGCGGAAGAGCTTGCCGCAGTAGGCGTTGTTGTAGCTGTGCATCGCGGTGGTATGGCTGGCGGTGACCATGTCCTTCATGCCGCTTTCGAGCGCACGGCAGGCGAGCACCTCGAGGCCCTTGGACTGCTCGTCGTCGATCTCGTCGCAGTGGACGTCGACCAGCTTGCCGTACTTTTCCGCGAGCTTGACGCAGAAGTTGACCGAATCGACCGCGTATTCACGGGTGAATTCAAAGTGCGGGATCGCGCCGACGCAGTCCGCGCCCATCCTGACGGCGTTCTCCATGAGCTGCTCGCCGTTCGGATAGCTCATGATGCCCTCCTGCGGGAAGGCGACGATCTGGATGTCGACGATCCCCTTGAGCTCCTCCTTGAGCTCGAGCATCCCCTCCATCGCGATCAGCGTCGGGTCGGTCACGTCGACGTGGGTGCGCACGAACTGGACGCCGTTGGACGCCTGCATCTGCACCGCGCGGCGGGCGCGGTCCTTGACGTCCTGCTTGGAGAGCTTCTCCTTGCGCTTGGCCCAGCACTCGATCCCCTCGAAGAGGGTGCCCGACATGTTCCACACCGGGTCGCCCGCCGTCAGGCAGGTGTCGAGATGGACGTGCGGCTCGATAAAGGGCGGGATGGCCAGGCATCCGGTGCAGTCGACGACCTCTTCGCCCGGGTTGGGGGCGAGGTTCGCGGCGATCTTTTCAAACTTCCCGTCGGCGACGCGGATGTCGACCGCCTCGGTCCCGTTTTCCACAAAGATATTTTTGATCAGCATGCGATGATCTCCTTTCGTCACGTGTGTTCTCTTCCAACAGGCCTATGCCTTCTGCTTCGGACGGACGGCCATCTCCCAGATGAGGAAGATCACGGCCGCGACAACGAGCGAGTTGACCGGCTTGATGCCCCAGCTCACAAAGATGCCGATGAGCGCGCCGCCGATGACCGCGAGGATCGCGCCGGGGTTGACCACCGGGTTCTTGACGTCCTCCCTGGAATAGTCGCCGCGGTGCAGGATGTAGTGCAGGATGATGACCGCGCCGACCGGCGGGATCATGCCGGAGAGCAGGTTCAGGTAGCTGACGAAGTTGTTGTTGAGCCACACCGAGAAGACGGTGCCCACCAGTCCGCCGAGCAGGACCATCGGCTTCATCGGGATCTTGGTGATGTTCGAGACGCCGAGGCCCGCGGTATAGAGGGCGTTGTTGTTGGTCGTCCAGATGTTGAGTCCGAGGGTGATGACCGCCGGGATCGCGAGGCCCTGGAGGATGAGGATGTTGAAGATGTCCGCCACGCCGGTGACCGCGCCGCCGACCGCGCCGAAGATCATCATGACCGAGTTGCCCACGAAGAAGGCGACGACCGTCGCGGTGACGGCGACCTTCGGAGTCTTGGAGAAGCGGGTGAAGTTTGGCGTCGCGGTGCCGCCCGAAATGAACGAGCCGACGACGATCGCGATGCCCGCGGCGAGCGTCATCTTGTTCTCCACGCCGAAGACGTTCATGATGCCGCCCGCCTTCTGGATGCCCCAGGTCACCGAATAGACGCCGAGGATGGCGATGAGGGGCACGGCGATCGAGCCGAGGACCGCCAGCGCCTTGATGCCGAGGTAGGCGGTAATCGTCATGATCGCGCCGGTGACGATGACGAGCGCCCACACGGGCAGCTTGCCCTTGGTCAGCTCGGTGACGGGGAGCGCGAACATCGCGACGCCCACGCCGAACCAGCCGATCTGGGTGATGCTGATGATGGCGGAGGGCAAAAACGAGCCCTTTTCACCGAACGAGCGGTGCGCCAGCAGGTCGAGCGAAAGACCGGTCTTCTGGCCGATGTAGCCGAGGGTGCCGCAATAGATGCCCAAAAACGCGTTGCCGACGATCATGGAGATGAGAAAGCCGCTCAGCGTCAGCCCGATGCCCAGGTTGCCGCCCGCGGTCATGCTCGGGGTAAAGAAGGTGAAGCCCACCAGCACCACCATCGCCGCCCACATGCCCTGTACCTTTTTGTCCTTCGGTACCGCGCTGAGGGAATACTCGGAATCCTCCGCCTGGACTTTTTTCTCTTTCAGTTCGCTCATCGTTACCTCCCTTTCTGTCTGTGACACGCGCTGGGCGCGCATTGATGTAAGTAGTTTCATTAGCCGCTATCCACACTATATCATATAAATCCGCATTTTGCCACCTGATTTTTGTACAAATTATTGCCTTTTTCTTTGGCAAGTTGTTGACAAGCCATGTGAAAACTGTCCAAATGCAAGCAAATTATGAAACCGATTACAAAGCGCGTCTTTTTTTGCCGGAGGCCTTCCCGGGGCCTTGCATTTTCCCGGACGGGTTGGTAAGCTATAGGTAGACGAGTGGACAGGGGGCGGGGGCTTGAATATCAAGGAGATTGCGCGACAGGCGCAGGTGTCGGTCGCGACCGTCTCGCGGGTGCTCAACCACCCCGAACAGGTCCAGCCGGAGACCCGCGAGCATGTGCTCGCGGTCATGGAGCAGTTCCACTACACCCCCAACTGGTTCGCGCGCGGGCTCAACCTCGGCCGCACCAACACGGTCGCCCTGCTCGTCCCCACCTTTGAGCACGGCATCTACCACCGGGTCATCACCGGCGTCGAGACGGTCGCCGCCAAAAAGGGCGCGGGCGTCCTGCTCTGCAACACCCACGGCACCGCCGAGGGGGAGGTGGACTCGCTGCGCATGGTGCTCGACCGCAAGGTGGACGGCGTCATCCTCGGGGCCGCCCGCCTGAGCGCCGCCCAGCTCGACGCCACCGGCCTGCGGGAGCGTCCCTTCGTGATCATCGGGCGCGGGGACGGATTGGGCGACGTGACCGCCTGCTACATCAACTTCGAGGGCAGCGCCGCCCGGATGACCCAGCACCTCTTCGAGCTGGGCCGCCGCCGGGTCGACCTGCTGCTCGACGAGGATTCCCACTCGAAGAGCGGCGCGATCCTCCAGGGCTACCGCGCGGCGTGCGCCCAGGCGGGGCTTCCCGCCGGGCAGGTCCACACCGCCGAGGACAGCCTGCGGGGCGGTTATCTGGCGGCGCGGCGGCTCTTTGCGACGGGCAGCCTGCCCGACGCGATCTTCGCCTCGAGCGACGAGCTCGCCTTCGGCGTCATGAAGGCGGCGCGCGCCGAGGGGGTCGATATCCCCGGGCGGCTCGCGGTGGCGGGGTTCAGCGATTCCCCCATGTGCGAGCTGGTCACTCCCGAGCTCACGAGCGTCGAGCAGCCCGCCCACCGGCTGGGCATGGTCGCCGCGCGCCTGCTTTTCGACCTGATCGAGGACGAGCAGCTTGCCGACCGCGTGCCGCAGCAGGTCGTGCTCCAGCCCAAGCTGAAAATCCGCCGCTCCTGCGGCAACGAGAAATATATCTATGAGCTGTTTGAATGAGAGGGGTTGGGTTCCATGTCGTTAGCAGTGCCTTTTCTGGGCAGGCAGCTGAAAAACCCGGTCATCGTGGCCGCCGGTCCCTGGTCGCGCAGCGCGGCCGCCATTCAGCGGTCGATCGACGCGGGCGCCGCCGCGGTCGTCACCGAAACGATCACCCTGGAGGCGGGCACGGTCATCCGGCCCCGGCTCTACCTCGACGACGGGCGGCTTTTCAACACGATGCTCTATTCCACCCTCGACCTCGAGCAGTGGGAGCAGGAGATGGACCGGATCGACAAGCGGGACTGTATGCTGATCTGTTCGATCTGGGGCGCGACCCCCTCGGAGGCCGCCTACATCGCCTCCAAGGTGGAGCGGATGGGCGCCGACGCGGTGGAGCTGAGCATCAGCGCACCCATCGGCACCAAAAACGAGCGGCTTTCGAGCCATCCGGAACACATCGGCGAGTTTGTCCGCACGATTGTGGCGGCGGTGGAGATCCCGGTGATGGTCAAGCTCTCCTACGACGCGAGCATCAACACGGGCTTTGTCCGCGCGATCGAGGAGGCGGGCGCCTCCGCCGTCAGCGCGATCGACAGCCTCAAGGGGCTGTCGGGCGTCGACATTGAACGCCAGCAGGCCGTCATGCCCACCTACGGCGGCTATACCGGCCCCAACATCCGGCCCGTGTCGCTGGCGGTCACCGCCACCCTCTCCCAGCTCACCCGTTGCCAGATCTGCGGCATCGGCGGGATCGAGAGCTTTGAGAACGTGCTGGAATTCATCATGCTCGGGGCCAACACCGTCCAGCTCGCCTCCGCGGTCATGCTGCACGGCTACGGCCGCATCGCCGAAATCGTCCAGGGGCTCGCGGCGTGGGCCGACGGGCACGGCGGCAGCATCGAACGTCTGCGGGGCGCCGCGCTCGGCTCCCTCATCCCCTTCGAGGAGATCCCCGAGCAGCCGCTTGTGAGCGAGCTGCTCTCCCCCTGCGCGCGGGAGGACTGCTCTCTCTGCGCCGGCGGCTGCCTCTACGGGGGCGTGCGCCGCGAGGCGGACGGCATCGTTACCGACCCCGCCCGCTGCACCGGCTGCGGGCTGTGCGTCGCGCGCTGCCCCGATAAAAAGCTCCGCCTTGTCTGGAAGTAGCATTACAAAAGGAAAGGCCGCCCGCGAGGGCGGCCTTTCCTTTTGGCGAGGACTTGCCGCTCATCGAGCGGTATCGTTTGCCGGTGGTCGACCGGCGGCGGTTTTCGATTTGCCGCTCGGGGAACGGCGGAGTTGCCGGGTCCCGCCCCGGGGTGGGCTTAGATTTGCCGCTCATCGAGCGGCGGAGCTTGACGGCTGCCCGCCAGAAGAGGCCTTCTTGGGCTTACCGCTCAGTAAGCGGTATCGTTTGTCGGTAGTCGACCGACAGCGAGTTCCTTTCTTGCTTGCCCAAGAAAGGAACCAAAGAAGGGCACGAGGGGCTTCGCCCCTGCGACCCCAGCGCCGCCTCCGGTTGGCCTTCGGCCAAAGTCGGCGGCGCCCTGCCACGGATCAGCGAACGAGCCTACAGCAACCCGCCAGCCGCCACGCCGCGGGCGCAACGCCTCTGCCGGCGAGTCCCCGGAACCGAATCGGACGTGCGTTTGGGGGGGCACGGCCGCTTTTGCGTGGCGCGCAGCGCCCACAAGGAAGCGGAAAACTGCGCAGCTTCGCCGCGCAGTTTTCCGCCGGGTGTCCCCGGCGAGCCATCCGGTGTGCGTTGTTGGGAGCGCCCGCAACCTGAATTGTGCCCACAGCTTGTGTACCCGTGGGGAGCGGTGGTAGTTCGCGGGTTCTGGCAAGGTACTCCCGGAGATACCGCTTAGAGTTCCGGCCCGCAGGGCCGGGTCCGCGCAGCGGACTCAAGCCGGGGTCGCGGGGCGGAGCGCCCGCGAGCGGCCGTCGCGCGTAGCGCGCTCCGGGCGCAGCCCGGGAAGGCCGCCTAAGGTGGAGGGTTCTTAGGCGGACTTTTGGTTCCTTTTCGTCCGTCCGAAAAGGAACCCGTGGTGCGCGGCGGAACGCGCTCGTGATTCTTGCCGCTTTTTAAGCGGCAATTCCCGCGATAGCCCCGCCGGGCGCAGCGCGGTACATCCAAAACCGCCGCCAGGGCGGGACCCGGAAATCCCCGCCGCCGA
>NZ_JAPJQF010000033.1:0-28234 GCF_030825285.1 Anaerotruncus massiliensis (ex Togo et al. 2026) | reverse complement strand
CCGGCCCCCCGGGCCGGCAGGGCGGGTTTGCGCGTCGGAGCCGCGCACTGGGGACAAAACGCCGTTCGTCGTTTGGACCCCTGCTTTTTCGCCGCGGGGGCCGGGGCACGCGGCCGCTTTTTGACGCGCGGGGCCGGGGCGCGGTATATTCGGGCGGGCGGCGTTTACAATAGCAATTGGCGGCGCTTGCCAGATCTCCCAGAAGGCGCTATAATATACTAAAACTGTATATATTAACCATTCCAAAGGAGGAACCCTCATGAATCTACAGAAATGCGCGGTCATCGGCTGCGGTGCGGTGGGCGCGACCACCGCCTACACCCTGCTGGGCAGCGGACTGTTTTCCGAGCTGGTGCTGCTCGACATCGACCAGAAGAAGGCGGAGGGAGAGGCGATGGACATCGCCCACGGCGTCCCCTTCGTGCGTCCCGTCAACGTCTACGCGGGAGATTACCCCGACCTGGCCGACGCCGGGCTGGTGATCATCACGGCGGGCGCGGCGCAGTCCCCCGGCGAGACGCGCATCGACCTGGTGCGCAAGAACGTGAAGATTTTCCGGTCGATCGTCCCCCAGATCGTCCGCTGCAACCGGGACGCCATCCTGCTGGTGGTGGCCAACCCGGTTGACATCCTCACCTATGTGACGCTCAAGCTGTCCAGCTTCCCCGCCTCCCGGGTGATCGGCTCGGGCACCGTGCTGGACACCGCGCGGTTCAAATACCTGCTCGGGGAGCACCTCGAGGTCGACCCGCGCAACATCCACGCCTTCATCATCGGCGAGCACGGGGACACCGAGCTGCCCGTGTGGAGCTCGGCCAACGTGTCGGGCATCGACCTCGCGGATTTCTGCAAGGTGTGCGGCAAGTGCGCCGACATGGCGGGGCTGCACGGCATCTACGAGGAGGTCAAGAACAGCGCCTACCGGATCATCGAGCGCAAGGGCGCGACCAACTACGCGATCGCCAAAGCGGTGCGGCGGATCGCGGAGGCGATCGTGCGGGACGAGAACTCGGTGCTGCCCGTTTCGGGGCTGGCGGACGGGCATTACGGGCTGCATGACCTCTGCCTCGGCCTGCCGGCGATCGTCGGCAGGGAGGGGATCAAGCAGATCCTTGACTTCCCGCTCGACGAGGCGGAGCACCGGGCGCTGGAGGCGTCCGCGGCGGCGCTTTCCGACGTGCTGGCGGAGATTGAGCCGAATTAGCACTCTTATATTGTGAGTGCTAAAAATTCACAGTTTATTCATAAATGATGCATTGCTTTGTAACAATCCCGGGTTATACTAAGGCCAATGAAACAAGAACGAGCGCCGGGCACGGGCGCCGGGAAAGAAGATGATCGCCATGTGCCGCAACATTCGCAGAACTCGTGAGTTGGGTTAAACAACGCGAAAACACAACATCTAAAGGGGGATTTTATCATGTTTGACCTGATGCCTTTTGAACGCAGAACCAGAAACCTCTCCAACTTCTTCGACGCCTTCGACAAGACGTTTTTCAGCGATTTCCCGGCGAGCTTCTCCGAGATCCGCACCGATATCCTCGACCAGGGCGACAAGTTCCTCCTCCAGGCGGAGCTGCCCGGCTTCGACAAGGAGGACATCAAGATCGACCTCAACGGCGACACCCTTTCGATCTCCGCCGAGCACAAGGCCGAGAGCGAGGAGAAGAAGGAGGACGGCTACGTCCGCCGCGAACGCCGCTACGGCTCCTTCGCGCGCAGCTTCGACGTCTCCGGCATCGACGTCGAAAAAATCAGCGCCGCGTACAAAAACGGCGTGCTCGAACTCGAGCTTCCCAAAAAGGTGCCCGCCCGGCCGCAGGCCCGCCAGATCGAGCTCAAATAAGCCCCCGGGCTTTTGGAATCCCCCGTCCGCGTCCGCGGGCGGGGGATTTCGCATCCCCGTGCAAATATTTTCCCGGATACGACTTTTTCGCCGCGAATTTATGCTATAATAAACGCAGGCCGTCAGCCAAAAGCCAATATCCGGCCGCGCAAGACGGCCCGCAAAGACCGAACTAGATCGATTGAGGTGAAGGAATGGCAAGCGACAGCAAATTCGCGGTGCTTATCGATGCCGATAACATATCGGGAAAATACATCAAGATCATCCTGGACGAGATCTCCAACGACGGCATCGCCACCTATAAGCGCATCTACGGCGACTGGACAAGCCCCGCGCTCGTCTCGTGGAAAAACGTCCTGCTCGACAACTCGATCCTGCCCATCCAGCAGTACAGCTACACCACCGGCAAGAACTCGACCGACTCGGCCATGATCATCGACGCGATGGACATCCTCTATTCGGGCCAGGTGGACGGCTTCTGCATCGTCTCATCGGACAGCGACTTCACCCGTCTGGCCGCCCGCCTGCGGGAGAGCGGCATGACCGTCGTGGGCATGGGGGAGCGCAAGACCCCCAAATCGTTCATCTCCGCCTGCAACCGGTTCAAATACCTCGACATCCTCGCGACCGCCGAGCAGAAGGAACCGGAAAAACCCGCCCAGCCGGAAAAGCCCAAGCAGCAGCCCAAGCAGGAGAAGGCCCGGCCCGCTCCCAAGCAGGAGCCGAAGCCCGAGCCCAGGCCGGAACCGGAGCCCGCGCCCGAGCCCTGCCCTGAGCCGGAGGAAAAGCAGATGACCGGTCTGCGCACCATCAAAAAGGCGATCCGCACGATCGTGGCGGAAAACTCGGACGAGGACGGCTGGCTCTTCATCGGCACGATCGGCAACCTGCTCGTCAAGCGGTACCCCGATTTTGACGTGCGCAACTTCGGCTTCTCCAAGCTCACCCCCTTCATCGAGTCGCTCGACCTCTTCGACATCAAGAGCGTGCGCACCCGCGACAGCAGCGTCAAGCTCATCTATGTGAAGCTCAAATGAATCGGGAACAGGCCGCCGCATCGCGCGGCGGCCTGTTTTGATCTTCCTTTTTCTCTTGTAAAAGGGAAGCGAAAAATATGCCTGAAGGATTGGGCGTTCCGTGCTTTGCGAAGCGCGGCGCGGGGCTCTGCCCCGCGGCCCCGCCGCCTTGTCTCCGGCCCAAGAGCCGCCCTGCGGGCGGTTGGCCTCCGACACGCTTCGCTGCGGCTCAGTGTAAAAAAGCGGGCGAAATTTTTGATTTGGGGGTAAAAGGATGGAATTGGCGTTGTCGCGCGGCGCGGCGTATGTGCTGTGCGCCCTGCGCGCGGCGGGCTATGAGGCGTACGTCGTGGGCGGCTGCGTGCGCGACAGCCTGCTCGGCCGCAGGCCGGGCGATTGGGATGTGACCACCTCCGTGCTGCCGGAGGAGACGAAAGCGGTGTTTTCCGGGGCGCCCGTCATCGGGACGGGCGTCCGCCACGGCACCGTGGCCGTGCTCGTCGGCGGAGAGCCCGTCGAGATCACCACCTACCGGGTGGACGGCCCCTATTCCGACGGCCGCCGCCCCGACTCGGTCGCCTTTACCCGCAGCCTCCGGGAGGACCTTGCCCGCCGCGATTTCACGGTGAACGCGATGGCGTGGTCGCCGGAAACCGGCCTCGTCGACCCGTTCGGCGGGGTGGACGACTTGCGCGGAAAATCGATCCGCTGCGTCGGGGACCCCGCGCGGCGGTTTCAGGAGGACGCACTGCGCATCCTGCGCGCCCTGCGCTTCTCCTCGTCGCTCGGCTTTTCCATCGAGGCCGAAACCGCCGCCGCCCTGCGCGCGGACCGCGCGCGGCTTGAGAAGGTGTCGGCGGAGCGGATCGCGGCGGAGCTTGTCAAGATCGTCTGCGGAACCCGCGCCCCCGCCGTCCTGCGGGAGTTCCCCGAGGTGGTCGCGCGGGTCCTGCCCGGGTGGGACTGCGACCCGGACGCGCTCGGGCGTGCGCCGGCCGATCCCGCCGTGCGGCTGGCGATGCTCTTTTCCACGGAGGCGGATGCGGAAGCGGCCCTGCGCCGCCTCAAATTCGACCGCGCAACGATCCGCGCCGCAAAGGCCCTTCTCGCCTTCCGGACAGCGCCGCTCGCGGAAGACCGCCCGGCGGTGCGGCGGATGCTGCGGAAGCTCGGGCCGGCGGCCTTCCGCCGTCTGCTCGCGATGCGCGCGGCGTACGGGGAACCGCTCGCCGGCGTGGAGCGCACGCTCGGCGAAGTGCTGGAGGAGGGCGACTGCTGGTCGCTCGACGCGCTCGCGGTGAAGGGCGGGGACCTGCTCGCGGCGGGCGTGCCCGCCGGGCCGGAGCTCGGCCGGACGCTCGCGGCGCTGCTCGACGCGGTGATCGACGGGCGCTGCCCGAACGAGCGCGCCGCGCTCTTGGAGCTTGTTCCCCCTCAATAAAAGTTTTCGTCCGCCTTTTTCAAAAGGCGGCGGGTGAGAAAAAGCCCGGCATCCAGAGGATGCCGGGCTTTTTCGAGGGCGGAGCCCTTAACCCGGGCCCGCAGGCCCTGCTTCAGGCGCTTTTTCCGCTTCCCTTTTTCAAGAAAAAAGGGAAGATCATAAGGGGCGGTTCCCATCGGGAACCGCCCCTTATCTCTTTTTCGATTATTCCGTGCGCTTGCCGTCGAGGGTCTGCTGGATGACGCTCTGCATCATCTCCTTGGTCATCGCGCCGGGCGCGTAGCCGAAGACGGTGCCGTCCGCCGAGATCATGAAGGTCGTCGGGAAGGCGCTGATGCCGTACTGCGCGAAGACGTCGCCCGTCGTGTCCATCACGGTCGGAAAGGTGTAGCCCTTGTCGGAGAGGAAGGCCGCGATCTCCTCGGGCGATTTGTCCTGCCCGTAGGGGTTTTCGTCCGTTTTGGGGTTGGCGACGCCCAAAAAGATCACGTCCCCGGTATTTTCACCGTACTCCTTGTAGAGCTCCTCTATGTGGGGCATCTCCTTCTGGCAGGGCGGGCACCAGGTCGCCCAGAAGTTGAGGAAGACCACCTTGCCCTTATAGTCGGAGAGGGTATGGGTGTTGCCGTCCTGGTCGACGAGGGTGAAGCCGGGCGCGACCGGCGCGGGCGGGGCGTCCTCCCGTGAGGACGCCTCGGAGGAAGGCGCCCCGCTCGGCGCGGCGGACTCGGAGGAGACGGGCGCCGCGGGCTCGCTCTGGGAGGTTCCGGAATCGGGGATGCGCGGGGCGCTCAGGTAACTGGTGATGCCGTTCATCCAGCCGGTGAAGGTCATGATTCCGATGATGATGAGCAGTACGCCGCCCGCCTTGATCGTGTATTTCATGAGCTTCTGGTTGCGGCGCAGGAAGCCGAGCGCCTGGGTGGTGAAGAGGCCGAGCGCGAGGAAGGGGAGTACGAAGCCGAGCGCGTAGACGAGCACGAGCAGGTTGCCCGCGAGGGCGCTTTTCGCGCCCGAGGCGAGGATGAGCACCGACGAGAGGGCGGGCCCGACGCAGGGGGTCCACGCGAAGGAGAAGGTAAAGCCCATGATGAAGGCGGCGACGGGGGTCATCTTTTTGCCGGCGACGTTGAGGTGGAACTTGTGCTCCCGCTGGAGGAATTTCAGCTCGAAGAAGCCGACCTGCACGAGGCCGAGCAGGAGGATGACGATGCCGCCGATGCGGGAGAAGAGGGTGCGGTGGCCGCTGAAGAAGGTACCGACAGCGGTGAAGCCGATGCCCAGCAGGAAGAAGGCAAAGGAGATTCCCAGCACGAAGAAGAGGGTGTGCAGCATCACCCGGCCACGCCTGTAGATGGGATTTCCGTTTTCGTCCCGTTCGCCGCTGCCCGCGAGATAGCTGACGTAGATGGGGATGAGCGGGATGACGCAGGGGGAAAAGAAGGAGAGCAGCCCCTCCAGGAAGACGAGGAGAAAGCTGATGTGTTCGGTGGTGGCAAAGCCCTGCATGCGGATTCCTCACAATCTGTAATTTAAATTATTGCAGTTAGAATAGTGATATTATATCCGCTCGCGGGAAATTTGTCAACCGCCCGGGCAGGATAAAAGATGACGGAATTGTAAATTCTCGGGAGGGTTCGCATTTCGCGCGGTTTATGTTATAATAAGCGCGGGCGATCGGCCGAATGCCGGCAGCGTCCGCCCGTGGCAAACGGCGCGCGGCGCGCAGGCCCCACAGCCCCGCCGCCGTGCGATATGACGCGGAGAGAAACCCGGGCCGCCCGCGCGGCCTTTTTGATAGACAAGGGGACAAGCCCATGTGCCAATACCAGCAGCAGGCGCCGGAATTCCGGCCCGGCCCGGCGGAGGCGGCCTCGCGCCTGCGGATGCAGAGCGCGCTGCTTTCGCTCACCATCATCGTCAACATCCTCTGCCTCTACCTCGTCCAGTCGGACACGGTCATCGGCTGGATCGTCGGCGCGCTCGACCGCGCCGGCGCGGGGCAGCGCGGCTTCGCCATCGCCAACGAGCTCTTCTCGCTGGCGGTCTACCTGACCGTCTTCCTGCTGCCCTACCTCGCCTACGCGAAGGTGCTCGGCTTCCGGCTGCGGCAGGTCCCGCACGATCCGCCCCATCCGCCCATCCTCGCCGCCTCGGCGGCGGTCGTGCTGGGGCTTTCGGTCATCGGGGTGCTCCTTTCGCTGGCCGCGTCGATTTTTTTCTCCTTCTTCGGGCTGCTGCCCGCCGACCTGCCGATGGAGACCCCCGGCGACCCGGCCGCCGCCGCGCTCTACATCTTCAACGCCACCGCCCTGCCCGCCCTCATCGAGGAATTCACCTACCGCGGCGTGGTGCTCGGCTCCCTGCGCCCCTTTGGGGACCGGTTCGCGATTGTCGTGTCGGCGCTGCTCTTCGGGCTGCTCCACCGCAATATGGTCCAGTTCCCCAACGCCTTCCTGCTGGGCGCGGCGCTCGGCTACTTCATGGTCAAGACCAACTCGATCTGGACGAGCATGGCCATCCACTTCCTCAACAATTTCCTGGTCGTCCTGCTTTCGATCGTCACCGTCAACATGAGCGACCTTGGGACGCTGGCCCTGCAGGGGCTGGAATTCCTCGTCTACCTGGGCGCCGGCGGGCTCGGCTTCTGGTATCTCTTTCAGAAGCTCGCGCTGGACGGTTCCCTGCGCCCCTGCGGCTGCCCGCTGCGGGAGCGGACCCGCTACCGCAGGTTTTTCGTGAACTTCCCGATGCTCCTGCTGCTGGCGCTCTACCTGCGGATCTTCTACCTGAGCTTTACAAGGATGTGAACGACATGCAGACCGATGAATCCTACATGTCCCTCGCGCTCGAGCTGGCGCGGGAGGCCGCGAAGCTGGGCGAGGTGCCGGTGGGCGCGGTTGCGGTGTGGGACGGTGAGGTCGTCGGCACCGGCTTCAACCGCCGCGAGACGGGCAAAAATGCGCTGGCGCACGCCGAGCTCGAGGCGATCGACACGGCCTGCCGGAAGCTCGGCGGCTGGCGGCTGCACCGGTGCGACCTCTATGTCACCCTCGAGCCCTGCCCGATGTGCGCGGGCGCGATCGTCAATGCCCGCATCCGCCGGGTGGTGTTCGGCGCGCGCGACCCCAAGGCGGGCTGCTTCGGCTCGGTGAGCGACTTTGCCGCGCTCCCCTTCAACCACCGCCCCGAGGTGGTCGGGGGCGTGCTCGCGGAGGCGTGCGCGGCGGAGCTCTCCGCCTTCTTCCAAAGATTGCGTAGCTGTCGATAAAAATATCAAAACGGACACAATATCTTGTGTCCGTTCACAATTTGTTCACCAATTGGAGGGGCGGGTGTGTTATAATAACATTCAGAAACTCAGCGTTTCTAAGTTAATCCCCCCTCCTTGATTTTATCTCCAGATCACTTCACCTGTCAGCGGGCCGCGAGGCTCGTCTTTTTTTTGCTCCGCACCCTCCGGCGGCGCGGCGTGAAAACCGCCTCCCGCGGCGCGGAAGGCGGTTTTTTCTGTTTCAGCCGAGCAGCGGCAGCTTGCCGCAGTAGCGGTAGCTGTGCAGGTAGTCCTCCGCGAGGAAGGAGGCGTTCGGCTCCCCCTCGATGACCGCGAGGTGCAGCTTTTCCAGGTTGGTGCGTGCCGCGAGCGCGCACGCCTGCGGGCCGTCCGCGAGGGCGACCACGCCGTTTTTGCCCGGCGTGGCGTCGAGCGGGGCGAAGATGCCGCACCGCGCCGCGCCGCCGGAGGCGTAGCAGGCGTAGAGCGCGTAGACGCCGTTTTCATTGGCGCGGCAGCGCAGCAGGTCGGGCAGGATGCCGCCGCCCACGCCGGGGACGGCGATGAGCCGCGCGCCCTGCTCCCGCAGGATTTTGAAGCACTCGAAGTAATAGGCGTCCGTCCCGAGCACGACGCCGATCGGGCCGACGGCGGTCTCGACCGGCTCGATGAGTCCGGAGGGCTCGACGCCGAGCGCCCGGTCGGGCCCGATCGCGCAGATCTTTTCCTGCGCGCCCGCGGGCTGCCCGTCGGGGCCGAAGACGACGCACCGGTTGATCAGCCGCCCCTCCTCCCAGAAGAGGGCGCTGCCCGCCACGAGGTAGACGTGCTGGAGGCGGGCGACCGTGCTGAAGGTATACATGTAGAGCTCGTAGAGGTAGCCGTGAAGCGCCGCGGCAACCGGCTCCAGCCGTCCGTCCATGGGCTGCGGGAAGGGGCCGTCGAGGGCGGGCAGGGTCCCGCCGAACATCCAGCGGAGCATCCGCTTCCAGCCGGGGACGGTCGTGAGGGGGGCGAGCCCCACGTACTCGGGAAAGACGACGACCTGCGCGCCCGCGTCGACCGCGGATTTGGCCAGCCGGTAGATCTCCGCCGCGTAGTCCTTCCAGTCCCGGTAGGCGCGGGGCGCGAGCTGCACGGCCGCCCCGCGCACCGCCTCCGGGGCGGCGAATTCGGCGTTGCGCCGGTCGGTCTCCCCCTTGCCCTCGAGGAAGGCGGCGATCTTTTTCGGCGTGGCCGCGAAGGACAGCCGGAAGGTCAGCAGCCCCAGAATCGCTTTCCACATGCGGCTACCTCCCCAGTTCGGCGGCGTAGTTCTCCACGAGCGCCGGGTTGATCTGTTCCATCAGCTCGAACCGGGCGCGGATCTCGTCGAGCCGCTCCATGTTGAGCGCGAACCGCACGGGCAGCGCGTCGGTGCGCCGCACCAGGTATCCGTCCCCCGCGCGGGTGACGGGCGCGGGGCAGCAGACCACCGCGCCGCCCGCCGCGAAGTTCGCGACATAGACGTTGTTGCTCTGCGCGGCGTTCCAGACGGTGCAGAGGACGCGCTCGGGGGTCTCCTCCGCCGGGTCGAGGCACTGCACCGAGAGGACGGCGTCCGCCCCCTTGAGCGCGGCGGTCCGGAGGACCTGCGGGTGGTAGATGTCCGCGTCGACGCAGAGGAAGAGGTTTCCCAGCTCGGTGTGCACGACCTCGGCCCGCTCCCCCGGGCGCAGCGCGCCCCGCAGCGGGAGGGAGAGGTGCAGGGCGGGCTGGCGGCAGAGCGCCTGCCCGTCGGGCCCGAGCAGGCAGAGGCAGAGGTTCCCCTCGTGCACGAAAAGGCCGCTCACGAGGTGGACGCGGTGCTCCCTGGCATAGCGCACGCACCGCGACAGGTGGCGGCGCAGGTCCGCGCCGTCAAAATGGATGCCGCCGTCCGCCAGCAGCACCAGCTTCGCGTCCTCCGAGGGGGGCTGGAAGGGGGGGCGTATTTCAATCGGGAAAAGCTCCATGCGGATTCCTTTCTTTCGCCGCGGGGCGGCGCCGTTGGTTTCTTGCGTTTATCATACCATCCGCGCCCGCGGATTGCAAACGCGGGAGGGGCTGGAAAAGAAAGGGGCCGCCCGAATGGGCGGCCCCTTTCTTCCGCCGCTTTGAGGCGGACGGCGGGCATATGACGGAGGCTACCGGAGGACATGCTTCCGGATCCCCCCGTAGGCGCAGAAGCAGGCGACCAGGCCGGTGAGGGAGCAGCCGATGAGCAGCAGGTAGATGAGGGACATCGGCAGGGTGGCCGCCAGGAGGAAGCCGAGCGCGCCGATGACGGCCAGCGCGAGCAGGTTGCGCGGCAGGCAGAGCAGGGCGAGCAGCAGGGTGTTTTTCAGCGCCTGCCGGGGCGGCAGGTCGACGAGCGCGAGCATGGGGAAGAGGTAGAGCGCCGCGCAGAGCAGCAGCAGGAGCAGCACCCCGCCGGCGAACAGGGGGATACCATAGACGGGCGAGGCGAGGGCGGCCGCGCCGTAAAAGCGCAGCGCCCCGTCGCAGAGCAAAATCAGCGCGAGCAGCGGCAGGCCGAGCAGGGTCGACCATTTGAACTCCCGCCGGAAGGCGGAAAAAAAATCGTGCCAGAGGAAGTGGTTTTGGTCGCGGAGCATCGTGAGGGTGACCCGGCACATCGCGGTGGTCGCCGCCGGGATGGTGACGACGGGGACGCAGAAGAGCAGGTAGAGCAGGTTCAGCTTGACGAGCTCGAAAAACTCGCGGGACAGCACGTCGAAAAAGAGTGCCAGCCCCCTTTTGGGGGGTGCGTCCTTGGGGATGCCGGGGCCGGGCTTGGCGTAGTTTCCGAAGAGTCCCACGGGAACACCTCGCTTTCTGAAGATGGAAAAAGGCTCCGGCGGCGGGTAAAACCGCCGCCGGGAGCCGCAGTGCATGTCAGTTGAAGATGACCTGCTGGGTCTCCTTGTCGAAGAGGTGGATCTTGGTGCAGTCGATCGCGATCTTGATGCGGTCGCCGTCCTTGGCTCCGCTGCGGGGCGGGACCTTGGCGACCAGCTTGGTTTCGCCGCTGGTGAGGTAGAGGAAGATCTCCGAGCCCATCAGCTCGGCCAAATCGACGTCCGCGTCGATGACGCTCGCCGTATCGAGCCCGAAATAGGCCTCCTCGTCGTGCAGGTTCTCGGGGCGGATGCCAAGGGTCGCCGTCCTGCCCACATAGGCGTCGAGGGTGCCGGCATCGGCCTTGCCCGCCGGGATCTTGATCTCATGATCGCCGAACATCGCGGCGTAGCCGCCGCCCTTTTTCTGGATCGTGACATCGAGGAAGTTCATCTGCGGGGAGCCAATGAAGCCCGCGACAAAGATGTTGCACGGCTTGTCGTAGAGGTTCTGCGGGGTGTCCACCTGCTGGATGAAGCCGTCCTTCATGACGACGATCCGGTCGCCCATCGTCATCGCCTCGGTCTGGTCGTGGGTGACGTAGACGAAGGTGGTGCCCAGGCGCTTGTGCAGCTTGGTGATCTCCGAGCGCATCGCGGTGCGCAGCTTGGCGTCGAGGTTGGAGAGCGGCTCGTCGAGCAGGAAGACCGCCGGGTCGCGGACCATCGCGCGCCCGAGCGCGACGCGCTGCCGCTGTCCGCCCGAAAGCGCCTTGGGCTTGCGGTTGAGCAGGTGCTCGATGTCGAGCACCTTGGCCGCCTCATGCACCTTGCGGTCGATCTCCTCCTTGGGGGTCTTGCGCAGCTGAAGGCCGAACGCCATATTCTTATAGACGGTCATGTGCGGGTAGAGCGCATAGTTCTGGAAGACCATCGCGATGTCGCGGTCCTTGGGGGCCACGTCGTTGACCAGCTTGTCGCCGATGTAGAGCTCGCCCTTGCTGATCTCCTCGAGCCCCGCGATCATGCGCAGGGTGGTGGATTTGCCGCAGCCGGACGGGCCGACGAGGATGATGAACTCCTTGTCGTCGATCTCGAGGTTGAAATCGCTCACGGCGGTCACGTTGCCGGGATAGACCTTGAAGATGTGGCGGAGGGAAATGCTTGCCATAATATAGCCCCCTATGGTAAAATGTTGATTTTGTATCATGGATGTGTTATTCTTTGAATATCCCCTATAATCCTTATTATATCGGGGATTCTATCAAATACAATGGTAGTTTATTGATATTGATGGTGATTTATTGATGTCTGCGATCGATGAGATCAGGTCGGGACGCTGTCCCCTCGGGCTGCGCGCCCCCGCGGGCTTTCCCGGCGTGCTTCCGACGGAGTGCGGGCGGCTGGAGGCGGGCGCGCCGCTCTCCTTCACGGGGCACGCGGTCCTGCTGCTCCACCTCTGCGGGGGGCGCGTGTCCGCCCTGCTCGGGGAGGAGTCCCTCCGCCTTGAGCCGGGGTGCTTCCTCGTCGCGCGGGACGCCTCCGCCCTGCGCCTGCTGCCCGAGGGGGAGGCCGACTGCGCCTACCTGCTCCTCAAAAACGCGCGGGAGCTGGCCGCGCTGCTGGCGCGCGACGGCGCGCTCCTGCGCCCCCACGCCGGATGCCGCGCGGCGGGCCTGCTGTGGAACTTCTGCCGCCGCGCGCAGACGGGCGGCTTCCAGAACCCCTTTGCCGCGAGCGAGGCGGCCTACCGCATCCTCATGGAGCTCTGCGCGGCGGCGCCCCGCGCGGACGCCTGCAGCGAGCTGGTGCGGGGCGCCATCGACCTCATCCGGTCCGAGCCCGCCTTCCTCGCGGGCGTCGACGAGCTTGCCGAAAAGCTCGGGGTGAGCAAGTCCCACCTCATCCGCACCTTTACGGCGGAGGTCGGGGAGTCCCCCGGCAAGTTCCTCCAGCGGGAGCGGATCGACGCCGCCAAGCTCCTCCTGCTCAACCGCGAATACCCGGTGGAGACGGTGGCCAACATGACCGGCTACGCGGGCGCCAACTATTTCTGCAAGGTCTTCCGCCGCCTCACCGGCGAATCCCCCGGCGAATACCGCGCCCGAGCCTCCGCCCCCCTCCCCGGCCGGGACCTCCCCCGGCTCGACGCCTTTGAGGGCGTGCATTACGTTTAGCCCCCGGAGGAGCTTTTGAAAGGGTTCCCCCGGACCCCTTCACGTTGCACCGACAGAAAAGGCCCGGCGTTCCATCCGGAACGCCGGGCCTTTCACCATGCGGAAGCCTCCCGATTCGGGCGTTTCCGCCAAGAGGCCCCCGGGATTCTTGTGCAGGCTGTCCGTTGACAGGGAACCGCGGAAGCGTGTAAGATAAATACGGATGCCAAACGTTTGCGCGAAAACGTTTGGCACGGAAAAAGCCTGCGCGGGAAGGGGGAGGAAAGGCGTGAGCATCCGCGAAATCGCCCGCATGACGGGGCTTTCGATCACCACCGTGTCCCACGCGATCAACGGGACCCGTCCCGTGTCGGAAAAGAGCCGCCGACTCGTCGAGGAGGCCATCCGCCGGACCGGCTACAGGCCCAACCTCGCCGCCCGGGCGCTCAAGACCCAGAAATCCAACATCATCGCGCTGATCATCCCCTCCACCGAGCCGGGCAACTCGACCAACTGCTTCTTTTTCGACGTGCTCGGCGGCGTCAAGGACACCCTCCAGCGGCGCGGCTACGACCTGATCGTCTCCACCTATTCCGAGCGCAGGTCGGATATCCGGCTGGACAGCGTCTCGGTGCTCAAAAAGAGCTGGATCGACGGGCTCCTGCTCGTCCCCAACAGCCGCCACAGCCGTTACGACGAGCTGCTCGCGGGCGTCGACCTGCCCACCGTCCTGCTCGACCGCCGGCTCGACGGCTGCGACCTGCCGCTCGTCTGCTGCGACAACGAATCCGCCGCCGAGCAGGCCGTCGGCCTGCTGGCCGATTCGGGCCGCGCGCGCATCGGCTACCTCGGCGGCGCGCTCGACCTCTCGACCGCCTACGACCGCTATGCCGGTTACCGGAGGGCGCTTGAAAAGCGCGGGCTCCCCCTCGACCCCGGGCTTGTCCGCCTGGGGCTCGACTATTCGATCGAGGCGGGGCGGGAAGCGGCCCGCGAGCTCGTCGGACAGGGGGCGGACGCCGTCTTTGCCGCCAACAGCGTGCTGACGATGGGGCTGGTCAAATACCTGGGCGGGGCGGGGATCGCCATTCCCGGCCGGGTGGCGGTCGTCGGCTTCGACGATTACGACTGGACCGAGATCGCGAACCCGCCGATCACGGCGGTGCGCCAGAGCGCCTTTGCGATGGGCGCGAAGGGAGCGGAGATGCTGATCGGGCTGATCGAGGGGCGCGAGCCGCCCGAACGGACGGTCCTCCTGCCCGCCGGGCTGACTCTGCGCGAATCCCACGGCCCCGCGCGGCCGTGACGAAAGGGATTATCTGATCGGACCAACTTGATAAAGGAGATGCAGCTATGTACAAAAAACCGAAGATCCTCGTGGTCGGCAGCTTTATGATGGACCTCATCGTCTCCACCGGCAGGTTCCCGAACTCCGGGGAAACGGTGATCGGCAAGAGCTTCAACACCGCCTCCGGCGGCAAGGGCGCCAACCAGGCGGTCCAGGCCGCGCGGCTGGGCGCCGACGTGACGATGGTGGGCAAGGTGGGCGACGACGGCTTCGGCCGGGAGATGACCGCCTCGGTGGCCGCCTCCGGCATCCACACCCAGCACATCCTGGCCGACCCGGACCACGCCTCGGGCGTGGGCAGCATCACGCTCGAGGTCGAGGAGGGCCAGAAGAGCCGCAACCGCATCATCGTGGTGCCGGGCGCGAACATGGCGATCACGCCGGAGGAGGTCGCCTTCCTGAAGGAGGAGATCGCCGCCTACGACATGGTCATGCTCCAGCTCGAGATCCCGATGGAGATCAACGAACTCGTGGCGAAATACGCCTATGAGCAGGGCGTCCCGGTCATGCTCAACTCGGCGCCCTCCGCGCCGCTTTCGGCGGAGCTGCTCTCCCACCTGAGCTACATCTCCCCCAACGAGCACGAGGCCGCCGACCTGACGGGCGTCGAGATCCGCAAGCAGGGCAAGGAGGTCAACCGCGCCGACGTGGACGCGGCGGTCCAGGCGCTGCTCGCCAAGGGGGTGCAGAACGTCATCATCACGCTGGGCAGCTCGGGCGCGATCGTCGCGAACGCGCGGGAGAGCCACTACTGCCCCTGCATCGACGTGGTGGAGGTCAAGGACCCGACCGCCGCGGGCGACTCCTTCGTGGGCGCGTATACGACGGCGGTCTGCGCGGGACTCACCCCGGCGCAGGCGCTCGAATTTGCCAGCTACGCCGCCACGATCACCGTCTCCAAAATGGGCGCGCAGCCCTCGCTGCCGACCCTCGACGAGGTAATCGCGCTGATGAAGGAGCAAAAGTTCGACAGCTTCGACCTGTCGGTGCTCGACGTGCTCAAATAATCCGGAAACAGAATTCACGATAAAGGAGCGACAACAGCTTGAAACAGGAATCCATCCAGGCGATGCGGGAGTTCACCGCCAGGGCGCGCGAGGCGTTCGACCAATTTGTCGACGGCGTGGAGGACGCCGAGTATGTGAAGGCGGCGGAGCTCATCCTCGCCTCCCGGCAGAAGGGCGGCCGCCTGCACATCACCGGCATCGGCAAGCCCGGCCACGTGAGCGGCTACGGCGCGTCGCTGCTCTCCTCCACCGGCACCCCCACCTACTTTCTGCACGGCACCGAGGCGGTGCACGGCTCCTGCGGGCAGCTCGTGCCGGGCGACGTGGTCATCTGCATCTCCAACAGCGGCGAGACCGCCGAAATGAAGACGACCGTCACCGCGATCAAAAATAACGGCTGCGAGGTAATCGGCGTCTCGGGCAATCCCGATTCGTGGCTCGCCAAGCAGAGCGCCGCCCACCTCTTCGCGGGCGTCTGCTGCGAGGGCGGCCCCCTCAACCGCGCGCCGCGCGCCTCGATCCTCGCGGAGAACTTCGTGCTCCAGCGGCTGAGCGTGCTTTTGCAGGCGAACCGCGGGCTCGACCCGAAGCAGTATGTCATGTGGCATCCGGGCGGGACGCTCGGCCAGCTCCGCGACAACGAAAAATAACCGACAGGAGGCAAGCGCCATGCTGAAAGGCGGCTGTATCAACCCGGAAATCATGAAGGCGATCTCCCTCTGCGGCCACGGCGACCAGATTCTGATCGCGGATGGCAACTACCCGCTCGACGCCAAAACGGGCGGCGCGCAGAAGGTCTATCTGGGACTGACGGCGGGCGTTCCCGAGGTCACGCAGGTGCTCGAGACGCTGCTCCAGAACATCAATGTGGAAAAGGCGGAGGTCATGCTGCCCGAGGACGGCAGCACCCCGGAAATTTTTTCTGACTTCACCCGCCTGCTCGGCGGGAGGGCGCTCGACGGGCTCGACCGCTGGGCCTTCTACGGCGCCTGCTGCGAGCCGAAGGTCCGGCTGGCGATCTCCACCGGCGAAAAACGCGTCTTTGCAAACATCCTGCTCACCGTGGGGGTCGCGTGAGCGCCCGGTGTAAAAAAGAAAAAAACCGCGCGGGCAGCCTTGCCCGCGCGGTTTTTTTACACGCCTGCGGTTGAATTTTGCGCTGTATTGTGCTACCATTGGAAAGATCAAAATCTGATGTTTCGAGGTTGTTTCCATGGCAAAGGATACCAGTAAAACCCTGCGCGCCGCGCTCACCGCGACGGCGCCTGTCTTTTTCGGCTACATCTTTGTCGGCATGGCGTTCGGCCTGCTGCTTCAGAAGGCGGGGTACAACGCGCTTTGGGCGTTCGGGTGCAGCCTGACCGTCTATGCCGGGTCGATGCAGTTCGTGCTCGTCGAACTGCTCACCAGCTGGGTGGGGCTGGCGCAGACGGCGGTCGTCACACTCGCCGTTCAGGCGCGCCACGCCTTCTACGGGCTTTCCCTCATCGACAAGTTCAAGGGCCTCGGGAAAAAGAAGCCCTACCTCATCTTCGCGCTCACCGACGAGACCTACTCGCTGCTCTGCTCGGTCAAGACGCCCGAGGGCTGCGACCGGGGGAAGTTCTACCTGCTGATCTCCGCCCTCAACCAGAGCTACTGGATTGTGGGCGGGGTGCTCGGCGCGACGATTGGCGAGCTGGTGCCCTTCAACTCGACGGGCATCGACTTCGCGATGACCGCCCTCTTCATCGTCATCTTTGTCGAGCAGTGGCTTACCGCCAAAAGCCACATCCCCGCCCTCGTGGGGATCGCCTGCGCGGCGGTCTGCCTGCTGCTGTTCGGCACCGACGGCTTCCTGCCGCCCGCGCTGCTGCTCACCGTCGCGGTGCTCGTCGCCGGGCGCCGCACGATCGAACGGAAGATCGGTCCCCCGGCGGAGGAACCCGCCGGGGATGCTTCGGATGGAAAGGAGGCGCCGGGATCATGCCGCTGAGTCCGCTTCAGGCAGTCGCCGTCATCGCGACGGTCGTCGCCGTCACCGTCTGCTGCCGCGCGCTGCCCTTCCTCGTCTTCCGCGACGACCGCCCCGTCTCGGGGCTGGTCGTCTACCTCGGGCGCATCCTGCCCTTCGCGATTATTTCGATTCTCGTCATCTACTGCCTGCGGAATACCAGCTTTACCGCCGCGCCCTTCGGCGCGCCCGAGATCATTGCCGTGGCGCTCGCCGCCGCCATCCACGTCTGGAAGCGCAACAACCTGCTCTCCATCGGCATTTCGACCGTCGTCTATATGTTCCTGCTACAGGTCGTGTTCGTGTGAGTTTCCGCGCAGCCTCCGCGCGAAGTTGTCGGGCAGGTGCGGGCGCCCCCCGGAAGGCGCGGCGCTCCCGCGGGCGGGGCGGAAAACCGTGCGGCTTGGCCGCACGCGCGCTTCGCGCGTGGCGCGCCTCCGGCGCGCCGTTTTCCGCCCGCCCGGCCCCGCTTTCTTTTCTCTTGCAAAAGAAAGCGGCAAAGAAAATGCGCCGGAAGGACAGGGCGTTCCGCCCGCCGCCTTTTGGGAGAAGGCGGGCGAAAACGTTTCTTTATGGCGGGCGAAACGTTTTTCACGGGACGCGGGTAGGGCGGAGCGACGCGCCCCGCCTGAACCCAAAGTTTTGAGAGGGGTCCGGGGGGAACTTTTTCAAAAGTTCCCCCCGGAGGCTTTTCAAAGCCCGCTGAATATGATATGATAGTTGAGTTGAATACAGCTGTGTGTCATTGGCGCACAGTTTAAAGGAGTTTGGTTTCCATGGATTACATCAGCACCCGCGACAGTGGGCACCGCGTCAGCGCGGCGCAGGCGATCGTGTCGGGGCTCTCGCCCGACGGCGGCCTGTTTTTGCCCGAAAGCCTGCCGCAGTTCTCCCTTTCGGAGATCGAGGCGATGGCCAAGACCGGCTACGCCGGCCGCGCCGTGGCCGTGCTCTCCCGCTTCCTGACCGATTTTTCCGAGGACGAGCTGCGGGAATACGTCTCGCGCGCCTACGCGCCGGAGAAGTTCCCGCCCAAGGCGGTCGCGCCGGTCGTTTCGCTCGACGAAAACGCCCACATCCTCGAGCTTTTCCACGGCCCGACCTGCGCGTTTAAGGATTTTGCGCTGCAATTGCTGCCCTTCCTGCTGACCGCCTCGCTGCGCAAGACCGGCTGCGACAAGACGGTCGTCATCCTCGTGGCCACCTCGGGCGACACGGGCAAGGCCGCGCTTGAGGGGTTCGCCGACGTGCCGGGCGCCAAGATCTGCGTCTTCTATCCCGACGGCGGCACCAGCAACATCCAGCGCCTCCAGATGACCACCCAGGCGGGAGAGAACGTCATGGTCTTCGCCGCCGAGGGCAATTTTGACGACGCCCAGAACGGCGTCAAGCGGATCTTCACCGACCGCGCCTACGCGGAGGAGCTCGCGGACAGGGGGTACATCCTCTCGTCGGCCAACTCGATCAACTGGGGGCGGCTCGTCCCGCAGATCGCCTACTATTTCTCCGCCTATTGCGAGTTGCTGAACGCGGGCAGGATCAAGCCCGGCGACCCGGTCAACGTCGTGGTGCCCACCGGCAATTTCGGCAACATCCTGGCGGCCTATTTCGCCAAGCACTGCGGCCTGCCGGTCGGGAAGCTCGTCTGCGCCTCCAACCGGAACAACGTCCTCACCGACTTCATCACGACGGGGACCTACGACCGCAACCGCGGCTTCTATGTCACGACCTCCCCGTCGATGGATATCCTCATCTCCTCCAACCTCGAGCGGCTGCTCTACCTGCTCTGCGGCCGGGACGACAAGGTCCTGCGCGGCTATATGGAGGCGCTTGCGAAGACGGGGAAATACACGGTGGGGCCGGACGTCCTTGCGAAGCTGCAAAGCGAGTTCGCGGCGGGCTGCGCCGACGACGCGGCGACCGCCGCGGCCATCCGCGGCGTCTACCGGGAGACGGGGTATCTCTGCGACACCCACACCGCGGTGGCGGTGAACGTCTACCGGGATTACGCCGCCAAAACCGGCGACCGGACGCCGACGGTCATCGCGTCCACCGCGAGCCCCTTCAAATTCGCAAACAGCGTGCTGCCCGCGGCCTTTGGCAGGGCGGCGGACGGCGGGGACTTCGCTCTGCTCGCAAAGCTGGCGGAGCTTTCGGGGCAGCCCGCGCCGCAGGCGCTCGCGGGCCTTCAGGATAAGACGGAGCGGTTTACCTCGACGGTCGAACCCGCGAAGATGAAGGAAGCCGTAAGCGGCTGGCTGGGCATTTGAGCGCCCCATTTTGACAGAACGGGTGATCGTATGAAATATGTGGTAATGCTTGGCGACGGCATGGCGGACCGCCCCGTCCCCGAGCTCGGCGGCAGGACCCCGCTCGAAGCGGCGGTCAAGCCGCATATGGATTTCCTTGCGCAGCACGGCACCGTGGGCATGGCGCGCACCGTCCCCGAGGGAATGCCTCCTGGCTCGGACACCGCCAACCTTTCGGTGATGGGCTACGACCCCAGGATCTACTACAGCGGCCGCTCGCCGCTCGAGGCGGTGAGCATGGGCATCCCGCTCGCGGCGGACGACGTGACCTTCCGCTGCAACCTCGTGAACCTCTCGGAGGAGGGGGCGCTCGAGGATGCGACGATGGTCGATTACTCCTCCGATGAGATCACGACGGCCGAGTCGACCGAGCTGATAGCCTTCCTGAACCGGGAGTTCCACACCGAAACGCGCGGCCTCTATCCGGGCATCAGCTACCGCCACTGCCTCGTGCTGCGCCACGCCGAGACGGGTACCGACTGCACGCCGCCGCACGACATCTCCTTAAAGCCCGTGCGGGACTGCCTTCCGAAGGGCCGCTACGGCGAACAGCTGCTCGACATGATGAAGCGGTCCTATGCGCTGCTGCGCGACCATCCGGTCAACCTGGCGCGCGTTTCCCGCGGCCTGCGCCCGGCCAACTGCTGCTGGTTCTGGGGCGAGGGGACCCGCCCCGCGCTCTCCTCCTTTGAGGAACGGTTCGGCGTGAAAGGCGGCGTCATCTCCGCCGTCGACCTCATCAAGGGGATCGGCATCTGCGCGGGGCTCAAGAGCGTCGACGTGCCCGGCGCGACCGGCAATGTGGACACCAACTTCCAGGGCAAGGCGGCGGCGGCGATCGGCCTCTTGCAAAACGGCTGCGACTTCGTCTACATCCATGTGGAGGCGCCCGACGAGTGCGGCCACCGCCACGAGGTGGAGAACAAGGTGAAATCGATCGAGCTGATCGACCGGGAGATCCTCGGACGGCTGCTGCCCGCGCTGCAGGCGAGCGGGGAGGACTATGCCGTCCTGCTGATGCCCGACCACCCGACGCCGCTTTCCATCCGCACCCACAGCGGCGATCCCGTGCCCTTCGTCCTCTACCGCAGCGACCGCGAATCGCCGCTGCACGCAGGCGCGTACACCGAGGCGTTCGCCGAAAAGACGGGGCTTTTCATCCCCGAGGGGCACCGCCTGATGGAGAAGCTCCTCCTCGACGAGCGCATCTGAAATTTTCCGGAAAAGCGGTTGACAAGCCGGGAGCCCAATGATATAATAATCAAGCACGATTGCTGAAATCGTGCTGATATGCGGGTATGGCGGAATTGGCAGACGCGTTAGATTCAGGTTCTGAATTGCGTTTATTGACCCCTTAGAAAGGTCAGCGTCCGCAAATGGCGCTCTAATGCATGTCTACAAAGCTTTTGTGTTTCTTATTCTAACGGTCGAACTCTTCTGCTCAAGGGTTTTCTAATAGGAATTCTAAAATTTCGTCAGAGATTTGAACAGAGGATTTTTGATAACTAAATATGCGGGTATGGCGGAATTGGCAGACGCGATAGATTCAGGTTCTATTGGTCGCAAGGCTGTGCAGGTTCAAGTCCTGTTACCCGCACCATGCGGAGTGTCCATAAAGGATTTCAGATTCTTTATGGACACTCCGTTTTTTCATGCTCTTTTATGCGGAGTAAGCGACCATTACACCCTTGCGGGTCTGTACCTTCACATCCGGCACCGGAAGTTCCAGAATGTCGGGGATCTGGATAGCACCGATACAATGATAATGAATGGTCAGTCGCTGCCGATGTTCTCCATCTACCTTTTCAGCGTGGTACACCTCAATGCGCTGGATTAAATCATTCAGCATCCGGGCCGTCAGCTTCTTGGCGCGGGAGTATTTGCGCACGGTGGAGATAAACATATCAGCAGTTACCGTCTTGTCCTCCACCTTCTCCAGTTCCGACTGCAACACCTTGATCGTCCCCTGCAATTCCGCTTGCTCCTGTTCGTACTTGGCGGACATTTTAGCAAAGCGTTCATCGGAGATTTTGGAGGCCACGTTGTCCTCATACAGACGCTCAAAGAGCAGGTCGAGTTCCTTGTCCCGTGCTTTCATGGCGTCCAACTCCCGGCGCTTCCGTTTCCGATCATCGGCGGCGTTCTGCTGGGAGTTGCCCATAACCACCCTTGCAAAGTCCTTTTCGTACCGGCTGGCAAAGCGTGTCAGGCGGCGAACCTCGCCCAGCACCACCTGCTCCAGAAAGTCCACCCGGATATAGTGGGTGGCATCGCAGGTCTTGCGGCTGCTGTTATTGTTGGAGCAGTTGAAATACTGGATTTCCGGGTTGCCCTGATTGAAATGGAAATTCATATTCCCACCGCAGTCGGCACAGACAAGGATACCGGAAAACATGTTGTGGCCTCCATCGTGCTTTCTGCGCTTGCGAACCTTGCCCCGTTTCTGCTGCACCTTCTCCCAATCTACCCGGTCAATGACGGCTTCGTGAACATCCCGAAAGATCGCCATATTTTCCTCACTGTTGGCTATCCGCTTCTTATGCTTGTAGGACTTGGAATAGGTCTTGAAGTTGATAACATCACCGCAATATTCCTGTAAGGACAGGATTTTGGCAACCGTGGAATGGTTCCACTTGTCCGGCTCCTGATTCGCTTTCAATCCCGGTCTGCCGATTCCCTTGCTCAAATAGTAGAAGGTGGGCGTCATTACACCGTCAGCTTGCAGGGCGGTGGCGATCTGTTCAATGCCCATCCCGTCCAACGACATGCCGTAGATGCGGCGCACAATGGCGGCGGCGTCCTCGTCAACAATCCAGCGTTTGGGGTTCTCCGGGTCTTTGGTGTAGCCAAAGGGCGGAAAAGAGAGGGGTTCCCCGGCGTTGCCACGGACAACATTGGACAGGCGGCGCTTTTTGGAAATATCCTTTGCGTACTGTTCATTGGCCCAATTCCGCAGGAAGATAAATTCATCGTCCCCCATGGCGGTGTCGATACCGTCACCCACAGACACAAGGCGGACGCCATGTTCCGGGAAAAAGTCCTCCACCAGCCTATCCGCCTCCGTCCGGTTACGGTAGAGGCGGGACAGGTCTTTGATAAAGAGGGCGGATGCCTTGCCCTGTTCCAACTGGGCAAGCATTTTCTGGAACTCCGGGCGGTTGGTGGACACGCCGGTGATACCGTCATCATAGAAAAACTTGAAATTGCTATACCCTTTTTCCTTTGCATACTGGGAAAGCAGTTTCTTTTGGGTCTGGATGCTGTAGCTATCACCTGCCAAACCATCTTCGCGGGATATACGGCCATAGCCAAAAGCGGTGTTTTCTTTGCTCAATCTGTTGTTTGACTGTTTCAAAATATCCTCCTTCCCGGCAGTCAAACAAGCGATATTTACTTACCAATATTATACCATATTTCACATCGAAAGTATAGATAAAACCGCATAAAATCAAGGTTTTTTCACATTTTCATCTTCGTATTTCCGGGTATCTTCACACATCCAATTCAACAGAATATCGCTCATTTTCTGGCCGCCCTCTTGGGAGTATACAGGGGTGACGATGAAGGTCTTGCCCTGCACGTTGTATTCGTGGGTTTTCTGTTCACACCCCATCGGCCCCACCCCCGAACGCTTTTTCTTCATCAAACAGATAGCCTTGAAACACTGTCCCATCGTGCAGCAGGAAACGCCCCTGCACATCTTTGGGAATCCGGCTGCTTGCATCGGTATTGTCCAGTATGATCTGGGACAGCACATTGTCAGCGTGGCCACACGCCCGACAGTCAATGTTGTTGCGAATCTGCCCGGATAGGATGTTCGCGTCCGGGCGCTGGGTGGCAAGTATGAGGTGGATGCCAAAGGCGCGGCCCTGTCTTGCAATCACCGACAGCTTGTTTTCAATCTGCGCCACCTGCTCCTTTTCAGACTTCTCAAGGCCGGTCTTGTCCAAAACCTCAGCGACTTCGTCACAGGCAACGATAATGCGGGGATGCATGGAACCGGTTTTTCGGTTGTATTCGTCAAGGTTGGAACATTCTGCGCGGCTAAATAGTTCTTTGCGTATTTCTAACTCGTAAACGATGCGTTCCAGCATATGCAGCAAAGTTTCTTTAGTGGTGACCATGTGGCAGCGATTATGCCATACACGGGGATAGTCCACGCCTCCTTTAAAATCGGCAATATATACCCACGCTCCCTTTTGCACACACTGCATCAACAACAGTTTCAGCAGGACGGATTTGCCGGAACCGGTGGAGCCGCCGACAAGAATATGGGGTATCTTGGTCAGGTTAACCGATACAGGCCCGGTCAGACTTTCTCCCAGCAGCAACACAAAGCTGTCCCGGTTCAAGTATTCCTCTTTCCAGTAGAGCACTTCCGGCAGACCGTCCCCAGCCGGGACGGTGTATAGCAGAATGCGCCGTTTGTTCTTTCCCTCCTTAATCTTGACTGCGTAGACGTCAAGGGCGGCTTCCAACTTCTCCTGCTTGTTGCTCCAATCCATGAGAGGGATGCCGTTTGCTTCAAATTCCAGTATCTCCACATGGGGACTGTCCTTGTCGGGATAGGCCGCTACCAAAAGGGGCGTTTCCCCGGCGTGGTTGACAAAGCCGATGCGCCGCAGGTTGTCGTGAATGGCTTTGCCGCCCAAAGGCATACCAAAGAGTAGGAGAAGCAGGACGCCCCCGGCGATAGCACCGAACCTTAGCAGGTTTTCAATGCCCATACGGTTCATGGCGGCGAATACGTCGCCGCTGTCCAGCTTGAAGATCGGGCCGCGAAACAGCCACAGCGACGCCGCCAACGCCAGATACCCGGCGAGAATATATCGCTTTGCCTTGTCCCTAAAAACTGCCGTACAGCCAGCCTGTAGGCGCAGGAGCCAATAACGGCGTTTTGTCTGTTGTTCTAATCTAAATTTCTGATCCTGATTCATTAAAATATCGTCCTTTCATTGCAGATGGTTTCCCATACGGTGCCATCTGATGTATATTCCATAACTCTGTGAATGCGACGCAGGAATGCCTGCCACGTTTCCGGTTGATTCCACTGAATGGCTTTATATTGTGCCTTCAGTGGCAGATTGCTTGTGATATATACCTGCTTGAAACAAGCCACCCGGTCACTGTACCGGGCAGGGAGAAACAGTGGGTAAATATCCAGAAAGTTGAGCATTTCCTCTATGGGCACCTGGGAGTGAAATTCCTCAAACACAAGGACTTCCTGCCCGTGGTATCCGTCAAAGACAACGCCTTTTCCCTCCCGGTAATTGGTGATGCGGCAGACCTCGCGGGGATTGTGCTGTTCATAAATATATCGGGTCTTACCGGCCCCGCTGGCACCATAGAAATATGCCACCTGTAAATCCCGGTTCTCGGTGGCGTACCGCTCCGATAGCAGGGTTTGACGCAGGGTGTCAATGTCCCGGATTTTAAAGGCCATTTTGGGGTCGTCCTCGATGATCTGTGCTGTTGTTAGGCCATCGCGGATATTTTCCATTAGCCGTGCCATTGCCGGTGCCTTTTCCGCTTTTTCAGTGGGGAGATCACCGTGTTCCTCAAATGTGCCTTTAATTACAGTTTCGGCCTTGTCGCTGTCTGCCCATTTGCCGGACTTCATAACGTAGTCCCGATTCTGCTGACAGGTTCCGTATGCTTTTTCGATGTGTGCAGCGGGGAATCGGTTTTTGATTGTGCCAAACCGCACCGGCGAAGCGGAATAGAAAAAGACATTTGTGTGATACGTTCCTGTTGACGCGATTTCATCCGACATACAGAAATAGTCGGGAGAAAATTGCATCAGGATTTTGGATATGGCGTCATGGCACAGGCCGCATTCCTGCGGGTTGTTGATAACCAATGTCCACTTGCGGGCTTGTGCATTGTTTGCCACTTGTGCGGCCCCCTTTCGGTTGCTACATGCTACATGGTTTCCATAAGGGTAATACTAGCCCTTATGGAAAGGGCGGCGCCGAACCGCCGCCGGCGGGAACATTTTTCTTTGGGGAAAAATGTTTTATCCCCCCGGCTGCTTATCCGGCGCCGCTTATCCTTTAACCCTTGTGATTCACCAATGAAATGCCGGTGGCTTTGGCACCTACCTGTACGGCTCCATTTTGCCAGTACAGGAACACTTCGATGCCGGACAGGGTCACTTCTACATAGCCGCTTTCGAGGGCTTCTACAAGCTGTTTTCCTTCAATACGGATATTGATTTTTTCTAACCCTTTTTCCGGCAAACAAATGGAATAGCGGTAGCCGGTGATCGTATCCGTCCGCTGTCCGTTTGTATACTGGTACGCCGGGATGACGTCGGTTAACCAGAATTTGCTTCCCAGTGAGCGCGGGTCGATTTGCATTTCTGTTACTTTGAGCATTGTAGTTCCTCCTAATGAATGGCGGCAGGGCTGGCCTTGTCCCGTGTGCCGCATGTAGTATTCAGAAACTGTTTCTGTATCTACATCATATTGCTTTTCAAAGGGGGGCATTGCCTCTCCGGAGAAGCAAAAAAAGAATAAAAATATGCTGCCTTGTCAAAACAAGACAGCATAATCTTAATTTTCTTTAGTTATTGGCAACAAGTCACAACCGTTATCATACAAGTCAATATTCACCTGAACAATATTAATTCTGTTTTTCAATCCATCTTCCCAAATTTTTCTTTCTGGAAACGCAATAGATTTGAGTTCTCTCCATTTATCAGGAGATAACTCAAATGCATTGCTAATAGCATATACAATCTCATCTGTTGCTTTATAAGGGCCACCTCTACCATCTTTATTATGATAGATTTTGTAAATTGTTGATCTGGAAACGCCGCTTTTTCTAATCAAATCTGCTTGTGTCATTCTTTTCTCTTTCAGATACCATTTGACGGCATCAGAAAAATTGCTGACTTTTGTAATGTCTAAGGAGCGATTCGGCATATTATTTGCCAAATTGCGCCTTCATATTTTAGTCAATTCTTACTTGTGGTTCCCGCGCTCGGAGGTGGCAAGTTGAAGCACTTGCTGTACTGGGCTATGCGACCAAAATGCAAAGAAAACACTTGGCATAGCGCCACCTCCTTTCGGGATGCGCTCGCGATGGTTTATATTCGGATATATAAACCACCTCCGGCGCGGGGAACCAGAAATGTGTATAGTCAATTTAATATTAAAAATAGCACCGCCATCTCTGGCCGTGCCTCTTTTCTGTATAAGTATAAAAACTCATATAGCTACTTTAGGATCACTGGAACAATACAAATACGTGTACCTACCCCTTGGCATTGTCTAAACATCTATCTGCCAATTGACAGTTAACTTACTTATTTATTGTATCATAGGGAGTGTGAAAAGTATAGGGAATATTGTCAGTAAATTATTAGGTTCCTTTTCGGTGCCGTGGTATCTGATAGATTGCATATCGTCAGACCCCGCTCTTGAGCCATGCCGACCGTTTGTGCTGTTCCTCCTGATTGCCCGTCCCAATAACAAATAAGGTGGGATGCATTTTCCACCAAGTATCTATTTCGCTGGTAATAGCAGCTTTGGGTATACTCCGGCGATACAATTACAATCTGATCTGCGCACTGTTTAACGATCTTATGTAGATTGCCCCAGCTATCTTTGAATGTATGGGCTGCATAAGGCAGTATGGCAATGAGGCGGGTGTTACTGTATTGCTGTTGCTGTTCGCGGATATCCAGCAATATGTCAGCGCAGGTCAGATCAAAGCCTTTTGCCATTCCGCATAGAAAGGTTTTGTAGCCCAGTTCTAGCGCCTGAATGATGGCGTTGTGTATACTGGTTTGCAGTCTTTCATATTCAAGATTATCAAATTCCAAAGGGAAATAAAACTTTTCGGGCCGGTATCCGCTGAAACTGGCCGAGCAGAAAATATCTGTATCCATGATTATTACCCCTATACACATAATTTACTATTTATATAGTAACTATATATAAGGGAATAGTCAAGATGTAACTACGCATATAGACTATATCTAAAGGAGTAGTTACTATGGATAATTCTATATTTGTACCGCAAAATTATGGGAAAATTCGTTTTTGTTTCAATGAGATAATGGATAGTAAAGGCATAAACCGAAACCAGTTAGCAAGTCGGGCAGGTATCCGTTTTGAAGTTGCAAACCGTTACTATAACGGTCAAATTGAGAGAATGGATATAGATGTTTTGACAAGGATTTGTTTTGTCTTGGATTGTGATGTCGGTGATGTTATGAAATACCATAAGTAATTAATACTTGTTCATTCTATTATTTAGTAACTCCAAAGCAAATGATGCTTAACAATAGGCTAAGTACAGTATACAAGGGACTACACAGGGTAACGGTCTGACGGGAGGTGTGCTGCCCGTCAGATTTTCCATGTAATGTTGATGGCTTCGCTTGTGGCGGCTATGGTGGTAATCATCAAATCCACCACCCGCCGCTTGTCGTCAAAGGATACATTCTCCCAAGTGTCGAGGTAGCCGGAAATCTGGCTGACCTGTTCCGGGCTGATGGCTTCCACGGTCAAGTCCGCTATCCGCTTCACAAGTTCCTGCTTGCGCCCGTCCAGTTCCGCTATCTTCACATTCACATAGGAGAGCAGGACATTGTTCGCCCCCGTCAGGCTGTCCACCAGCTTTTCAATCTCGCCGTCCACATGGGCAAGTTCCACTTGCAGGGCGGCGATTTTCGGATTGGCCTTTGCCGCTTTCTTCCTGCCCGTCAGCGTCTTGTGGCTTTCCAGCTTTTTTACCATCTGCTGATAGACTACCGTTTCCAGTTCGGCGGTGTAAATCTTGCCGCACCCGACGCAGCTTTTGTTGTCCAGCCGTTTCGTACAGCGGAGATATTGACGGCCTACCCGGTTGACGATACTCATAAGCGCATAGCCGCAGTTACCGCACTTGATTTTTCCTGCCAGCCATGTGTGGGTGGCTTTTCGGGCGGACTGGATTTTCATGTTGTTCATCAGCTTCTTGCGGCAGGCCAGCCATG
>NZ_JAPJQF010000032.1:0-28292 GCF_030825285.1 Anaerotruncus massiliensis (ex Togo et al. 2026) | reverse complement strand
GAATAGAAGCAGGCGGTGGAGGACCCGGCGGTCGTGCACTTCACCGCCTGCTTCTATTCGGGGAGCCGTCCGTGGAACGCGGACTGCCCGCACCCCTTCGCGGCGGAGTATCTCGCGCACAAGGCCGCCTCCCCCTGGCGGGAGGAGCCGCCGCGCCCGGATGGGCGCGGGCCGGTCGGCCGCCTGACGACCGCCGCCGCGCATCTGCTCCCCCGAGGGCTGATGCTGGCGGTGATGTCGTTCTTGCACGCGCGCGCCTATCCGTGGGCGCGCGGGGTGAAAAGCCGGATGCGAAGGAGGCGGCGCGGATGAAGATCCTGCTGGTCAACCGCTACCACTATCCCGTGGGCGGCACCGAAACCTACCTCTTCGCGCTCGACCGGATGCTGCGGGAGGCGGGGCATCAGGTCCGTCACTTTTCGGCGGCGGACCCGCGAAACCTGCCCTGCGGCGAGGCGGAATTCTTCGCGCGGCCGCTCGACCCCCAAAAGCGCCCGTTCGACGCGGCGCGGATGCTCTGGAACGGGGAGGCCGCCCGAAAGCTCGAAGCCCTGCTCGCGCGGGAGCGCCCGGACGTCGCGCACCTGAATCTTGTGCACCACAGCCTGACCCTGTCGATCCTCGGGCCGCTCGCACGGCGGAAGATCCCCGTCGTCTGGACGGTGCACGACCTGCTGCCTCTTTGCCCCAACCACCTGATGCTGCGGGCGGGGAAGCCCTGCGAGGACTGCCTGCGAGGGGGATACCGCGCCTGTCTCCTGCACCGGTGCGTCGGCGGCTCCGTCTCAAAAAGCCTCGCGGGGAGTTTTGAGACATGGGCCGCCCGCCGCCTGCGCCTCTACGACAAGGTCGGCTGCTTCATCGCGCCGTCCGAATGCTACCGGGCGCTTTTGGAACGCGCGGGATTTTCCCGCGCGTCCGTCCTGCACCTGCCGAATCCCCTGCCGCCCGGCACGGCGTTCGATTACACGCCGCCCGAGGGGGACTATATCCTCTACTGCGGCCGGCTCTCGGAGGAGAAGGGCCTCTTCCCGCTGCTCGAGGCGGCAAAACGGCTCGGCGCGCCGCTCGTCGTCGCGGGGGAGGGGCCCCTGAAAAGCGCGCTGGAGGCGGCCGCGCGGGGAGGCTCCCGCGTGACCTTCCGCGGCCGGGTGGAGGGGGAGGCCCTGCGGAAGCTCTACCGGGGCGCGAAGTGCGTGGCCGTCCCCTCCCTCTGGCGGGAGGCGAGCGGGTACGCGGCCTGCGAGGCGATGGCGGCGGGCCGGGTCGTGGCCGCGTCGCGCGCCGGCGGTCTGGCCGAGCACGTCGCGGACGGGGAGACGGGCTTCCTCGTCCCGCCGGGCGACGCGGACGCGCTCACAAAGGCGCTCTCCCGCGCGCTCGCCCTTCCGCCCGCGGAATATGAGCGGATGGGCCGCGCCGCCGTGAAACGTGCGCGGGAAATGTTTTCCGCCGGGGCGGTCCGCGGGCGGCTGCTCGCAATCTATCAAACGCTCTGCGAGGGGGAAACGCCGTGAACATTTTGCATATCGCGCCCTCCGTCCGCATCGGCGGGGTGGGGTCGCTGCTCGCCGGGCTGCTGCCCCGGCTCGACCGGGAGCGGTTTCGCTGCGAGGTGCTCGCGGAGGCGGATCCGGCAGGGTCGGGCGCGAACCGGCGCGCCCTCGAGGCGGCGGGGATTCCCGTCCGCCCCATCCCGCCGCGCGTGGGAGGCCTGCGGGAAAACCTGCGCGCCGTGGACGCGGCGCTCTTGGCGGGAAGCTACGACGCCGTCCACCTGCACCTCGAGGAGTGGTCCGCCCTCTACGCGCTTTTGGCGCGGCGGCGCGGGGTGCCGGCGCGCATCGTGCACGCCCACCTCGCGGGCGTCCGCCTGCCGTTCCGGTTTACCGCGCGGCGGCTTGCCCGCCCGGCGGCGTTGGCGCTTCTGCGCGGCCTGATGCGCCGCGAAGCCACCCACCGCGCCGCCTGCTCCGACGACGCGGGGCGCTGGCTCTTCGGGGACGCGCCGTTCACCATGCTTCCCAACGCGGTCGACACCGCGCGGTTCGGTTTTTCCGCCGACGCCCGGCGGCGGACGCGCGCGGCGCTGGGGCTCGGGGAGGCGTTCACTGTCGGCTGCGCCGCGCGCTTCGACCAGCAGAAGAACCTGCCCTTCCTGCTCGCGCTCTTCGCGGAGCTGCGGCGGCGCGAACCGGACGCCCTGCTGCTGCTCGCGGGCGACGGGGAGGAGGGGCCCGCCCTGCGCGCCGAGGCCGGGCGGCTGGGAATCGCGGAGACGGTGCGCTTTTTGGGCGCGCGGGAGGACGTGCCCGCGCTCCTTCAGGCGATGGACGCGTTCGCGCTGCCCACCCGGTACGAGGGCTTCGGCATCGCCCTGCTCGAGGCGCAGGCGGCGGGCCTGCCCTGCTTCGCCCCCGATGGCGCGGTGCCGCGCGAAGCGGCCGTCACCGGGCTTTTGCGGCTCCTGCCGCCCGGGCTTTCCGCCGCCGGATGGGCGGGGGAAATTCTCGCCGCGAAGGGGCTCCCGAGAAGATGCCGCGCGGAAGAGGTCGAAGCCGCGGGCTGCGGCGCCGAAACGGCGGCGCGGCGGCTGGAAGCCCTCTATGAACGCTGCCGCGCGGAGAGGGGGCGGGGCCTTTGAGACTGCTTCAAAGCCGCGCCTACCTCTTCGTGACCTTCCTGCTCCTCTATAAGCCCGTCTGCGTCTCCGACCTGCCGGCGCTGGCGGCGCTCGACCGGGCATGGGACGCGGCGCGCTACCTCGCGGTGGGGGCGGGGCTGCTCGTCTGGCTCATTTTCTACCGCAGCCTCTCCAAGTGGATGCTCGCCCTCGCCGCTTTCTGCGGCGCGCGCCTGCTGACCACCTGGTCCCGCCTCGGCAGCTTCGGTTCCACCCTGCCGATGATCGTCGTCAGCACCCTTTCGGCCGCCGCCATCACGGAAATGGCGGTCCGCACCGGCCGCCGGGCGTTCCTCGACGGCGCGTCCCTCGCGCTCGGGCTGCTCACGGCGGCGCACTTTGCGACGGTGCTCGCCTTTCCGGGCGGCATGTACGCGACGGCGGCCTACCGCGAAAACTATCTGCTCGGCTACGACAACGCCGCGCTCACCACCCTGCTGCCCGCCGTCTGCCTCGCCGCCCTGCGGGACTGCGAGCGGGGGCGGCGGCTGTCCGTCCGGACGGCGGCGGTCTGCGCCTGCGCGGCCGGGGCGGCCTGCCGGTCGTGGACGGTGACCTCCGCCGCCGTGACGCTGCTCTTCCTGCTGGCCGTGCTCCTCTCCGCCGCCGGGTGGAGGCCCCGCGTTGTAAACGCGGGGACGGCGCTCGCCGGGAACGCGCTGGTCTTCGCGGGGCTCGTCTGCTTTGGGGTGCAGGAGCGGTTTTCCCGCTTCCTCGAGCGGGCCCTCCACAAGGACGCGACCCTCTCGGGGCGCGCGTGGATTTGGGAGCGCGCGGGGGATGCCTTCGCGCGTTCCCCGCTGACCGGCGTGGGCCTGCCCGAGCCGGCGGAGGCCCGCGCCCTCATCGGCGCCACCCACGCGCACAACTTCTACCTCGACCTTGCGTTCACCGGCGGGCTTGTCTGCGTGGCGGCGTTTTTCCTGCTGCTTTTCCTCTGCGCGCGGCGGCTGTGGCGCTTCCGGAAAACGCGCGCGGGCTTCCTGCTCACGGCGGCGTTCGGCTGCCTGCTGCTCGCCTTCCAGATGGAGCCCTACCGGTTTCACAATTTCCTGCTCTTCACCCTCTGCTTCTTTGCGGGGGAATTTTCCACGGGGGAGGCGGCGCCATGAAGCCGCTCGCGGTCGCCTCCTGCTGGCAGGTCCCAAACTACGGGAGCGTCCTGCAGGCGTACGCCGCGCAGGCGGCGCTGGACAGTCTCGGCGTGCCGAACGAGACGCTCTGGTACGAACCGGAACGGAGCCTGCCCGAAAGGCTCCGCCGCCTCCGGCTCGACCCGGCCCGCGTCGGGCGCAGGCTCGCCCGCGCGGCGGATTCGGCGCGCGAAGCGCGCCTCGGCCCCGGGGCGGCCGCGGGCCGCGCGGCGCGCGCGGAGGCGCTCGGGAAATTCGCGCGGGAATATCTGCGCCTCTCCCCCCGCCTTTGCGGCAGGGCGGCGCTCGAGGGGGCCGTGCCCGGCTACGGAGCGTTCCTCTCGGGCAGCGACCAGCTCTGGCACCCCGCCAACTATCCGGACGGCTTTTATACGCTCGATTTCGTCCCGGAGGAGGTCCCGAAGCTCGCCTGGGCGGCGAGCTTCGGGGTGGGCCGCCTCTCTGTCCGCCAGCGGCGGACAGCCGCCCGGTTCCTCCGCCGGTTCGACTGGATTTCCGCGCGGGAGGAGTCGGGCCGCGCGCTGATCGGAGAGCTGTCCGGGCGGGAGGTCCCGCTCGCCGCCGACCCGGTCCTGCTCCTGCCGCCCGGGAAATGGCGCGCGCTCGAAAAACCCGCGCCGCTCCCCGCGGGCGGCTATCTGCTCTGTTATTTTCTCGGCCGAAACCCCGCCCACCGGGAGTTTGCCGCCCGTCTGCGGGAGGCGTCCGGCCTGCCCGTCGCGGCGCTTCCCCACCTCGACGGGGCCGTCTCAGCCGACCGCGGTTACGCGGATATCCCGCTTTACGGGCTTTCGCCCGGGGAGTTTCTGTCCCTTGTCGACGGCGCGGCCTGCGTGCTCACCGACTCCTACCACTGCACGGCGTTTTCCGCCCTCCTCGACACGCGCTTTTACCTGTTCGACCGCTTTTTGTCCGGCGCGCGCGGCTCCACCAACACCCGGCTGGACACGCTGCTTCCCCTGCTCGGTCTGGAGGACCGGCGGATTTCGTCCGGCGCTTTTGCCGCCGGGCCGCCCGGGCCGCTGCCGGCCGGGACCCCGGCGCGGCTGGAAGCCCTGCGGGAAAGGTCGCTGGAGCTGCTGCGCGGCGCGCTCGAAGGGGCGGGCATGTGAAAGAAGATTGACGAACGGGCGGGAATCGAATATGATGGGAACAGGACCTGTGGAAAAATAAACCGCGCGCTTCGGCGCAAACTAAGACGGAATAACGGCAAGGAGCGATGAAGATGAAAATCCGCAAGGCAGTGATTCCGGCCGCGGGGCTGGGGACGAGGGTGCTTCCGGCGACGAAGGCGATGCCCAAGGAGATGCTGGCGATCGTGGACAAGCCCGCGATCCAGTATATCGTGGAGGAGGCCGCCAAAAGCGGCATCGAGGACATCTGCATCATCCTCAGCCGGGGCAAGCACGTGGTGGAGGACCACTTCGACCGCTCCCCCGAGCTGGAGGACCACCTGCTCAAAAAGGGCAAGCGGGAGGTCTACGACGAGGTGGTGGGCATCTCCCAGCTCGCAAACATCACCTATGTGCGCCAGCAGGAGGCCAAGGGGCTGGGCAGCGCGGTGCTCTGCGCGAAGCCGTTCGTGGGGGAGGAGCCGTTCGCGGTGCTCTATGGCGACGACGTCATCATGGGGAAGGACCCCGTCTGCCGCCAGCTGATCGAGCAGTACGAGCGCCACGGGCTCGGCTGCCTCGGCATGAAGGAGGTGCCCTTCGACCAGGTGACGCGCTACTCCTCCCTCAAGGTGGACCCGCTCAGCGGGAACGTCTACCGGGTGAGCGATATGGTCGAAAAACCGCAGACCCCCGAGCAGGCGTTCTCCAACTTTTCCATCCTCGGGCGCTGCATCCTGCCGCCCGGCATCTTTCAGATCCTCGAGTCGCTGCCGGTGGGCGCGGGCGGGGAATACCAGCTCACCGACGCGATGAAGGTGCTCGCGCGGGAGGAAGGGATGATCGGCGTGGATTTCGTCGGTACCCGGTACGACATGGGCAACAAGCTGGGCATCATGCAGGCGGCGGTCGAGACGGCGGTGAACCACCCCGAGATCGGCCGGGAATTCCGGGACTACCTGCGCGAATTCGTCCGCACGCTGTAAAAGGGCAAAAAAAAGAACCGCCGGAAGGCGGTTCTTTTTCATTGGTTTTCCTTTCACGCGGCCGCATGGCCCGGACGGACCATACAGAACTGCTTGAGGGAAAAGTGCTTCTGAACGACCTCGAAGAGGCGGAAGCCGTAGTGCTCATACATTTTGACGTTCTTCTCGTTGTGGGTCTCGAGCGAAACGAGCAGGTCGTTTTCGTCGGCGTAATCCTGGATGGCGCGCATCAGTCTGGTTGCGACGCCCCTGCCGCGCATCGACGGGCGCACCGCGAAGTAGACGACGTGCATGCGGCGGTCGGAACCGATGTCGCCGGTCCACACCGAGTTGAGGTAATCCTTGCCTTTGAGGAAGTTCCAGAAGGTCCGCAGCGAATGGTCGTCGCGGATGAGGCACGCGCCCGTCTTGAGCGCGTAGTACAGCTCGATGGCGTAGTATTTGAGCGGGTTATAGGGCTCGGTTTCGTCCGAGACCACGATGATGCCGTTTAGATCGGCGCTGTCGGCGTACACCTCGCAATTTTCAAACAGTTCGTCCAGGTCGCAGCTAAAAAGTTCCGGCAGAAGTTTTTGGCGTTTGTCCTTTTGCGGGATCAGTTGCAGGTAAAGAGGATCCTTCGCGAAGCACTCGGTCAAAAGCTGGTTCAGCTTCGGCGCGTCCTCTTTTTCCACGCGGTATAATCGGTCGGTTTTCAAGATTCACTCACCTTTAAATTTTGTTGATTGGTACAAATAGGCACAACATATTTTGGTGAGTATGGCTAGGTCATAGTTCCACCCCTAAGCGTTTTGTTTGCCGGATGGAACTGCGTCCCTGGATGTTCTGATTATAGCACTTTGTACAAGGAACCCGCAAACGGATTGTGGCGCGCGGGAGCGTCCTAAGCCGCGCCGGGGCGCGGCCTCGGCCCCCGGGAAGGGTGCGGTCTCTGTTTTTCACGCGATTTCTCGCGGTTTCTCCGGCGCGCGCGTCGGGACCGGCGTGGGTTGGGCCGGTGAGGTTCCGTCCGTTTGGCGGCGGAATTTCGCCTCGCCCGCCGCCCGTCAGTCGAGCTGGTAGACGCTGCGCGCGTTCTGGCAGGTGATGTCGAGCAGCTCCTGTGCGGAGATCCCCTTGATCGCGGCGAGCCGCTCGGCGGTGTGGGGAATGAGCGACGAGTCGCACCGCCTGCCGCGGAAGGGCTCGGGGGTCATGTAGGGGCAGTCGGTCTCGACGAGCAGCCGGTCGAGCGGCACGGCGGCGGCCGCCTCGGCGGGCTTTTTCGCGTTTTTGAAGGTGACCGCCCCGCCGAACGCGAGATACATGCCGAGCTTCAAAATCTCCCCCGCCATCTCCGCGCTGCCCGAGAAGCAGTGCAGGATCCCCTTGGGGCGGTATTTCCTCAGTAGCGCGAGGGTGTCGGCGTGCGCCTCCCGGTCGTGGATGATGACCGGCAAACCGAGGTCGTTGGCCAGCCCGAGCTGCGCCTCGAAGACCTGCTGCTGCACGTCGCGCGGAGAGAAATCGTAGTGGTAGTCGAGCCCGATCTCCCCGACCGCGACGACCTTGGGGTCGCGCGCGTAACCGGCGATGGCGTCGAGGTCGCCCGGCGCGAAGGAGCCCGCCTCGTGCGGGTGCACCCCCGCCGCGCAGTAGAAATAATCATACGCGTGGGCGAGCGCGAGCCCGGAGGCGGAGGTTTTCATGTCGCTCGCGGCGTTGACCACCGCGACGACTCCTTTGGCGGGCAGCGCATCGAGCAGCGCTTCGCGGTCCCCGTCGAACCGCTCGTCGTCGTAGTGGGCGTGGGTATCGAAGATATTCTGGTACATGGCGCACCTCACAGAAAAAATATACTACTACGAAATACTTGACTAATAAAAAATATCGTAGTATAGTGAAAGCGAAGGGGGGATTCCATTGAAGCTGATCGACGTCTATCTCGGCAGGCATGGGAAAAAGCGATACGACGTCTTCAAGGAGACGGGGCTCAGCCAGCAGACGCTCGCGAGCGCCAACGGGAAACCCGCCGCGGCGCTGACCGGAAGGATCCTCCAGGCGATCGGCCGGACGGTCGGGGAGACGCCGGGGCGCGTGCTGGATGAAATGCTGATGATCGAACAGGAGGGGCTTGTGATGACCGTGACGACCAAGGTAGAACTGCTTGAGGCGCTCAAGCGCGCCGCCGACCGCATCGACGTGGAGGGCGGTCTGCGCACCGAGGTCCTCAGGCTTGCGAAGAAGAACTTTATGGCCTCCTATACCGGCGTGACGCCGGGGTCGATCTACATGATGGAGCCGGGAACGCCCTACGTGCAGATCGTGGAAAACGCGATCAAGCGGGCGGTATGGTTCTTCATGGGCGTGGACGAGGAGGAGAAGGCGAACCTCGAAATCTCCGAGCGGATGCGCCTTTATAACCTGCACGTCGAGGAGCTTCCGGACGGACACACCGGGATCCGGCTGGTGCAGCGCCAGCTCGAGTACCTCGACGGGAAGGGGAACCTCTGAAAAGGACGGCTGATGCAAAGGCCCTTTGCATCAGCCGTCATTCTTTTTTTCTTGAAAAAAGAACCAAAAAATCGCTTCTCAGGATGGGGTGTTCCGCGCCTGCGGGCGCGTCAAGGGGCTCCGCCCCTTGACCCCGCCGCCTTTTTGGAAAAGGCGGGCGAAAACTTTGATTCCACGGGGCGCGTGGGCGGCAGCTAGTAGTACTCGCCTGAACCAAAAGTTTTGAAGGGGTCCAGGGGAACCTTTTTCAAAAGTTTCCCCTGGCTACCGGACCACCGAACCGCAGGGGACGGACTCGTCGACAAAGATGACCTTCACGTCGTTCTCGCCCGCGTCGGCGGCGAGGATCATGCCGTTGGATTCGACGCCGCGCAGCTTGGCGGGCTTGAGGTTCGCGACGACGATCACCTTTTTGCCGGTGAGCGCCTCCGGCTCGTACCACGGATGGATGCCCGACACGACCTGGCGGGGCGTGCCGCTGCCGTCGTCGAGGGTGAGCTTCAAGAGCTTATCCGCCTTGGGCACCGGCTCGCAGGCGGTCACCTGCGCGACGCGCAGCCGCACCTTCGCGAAGTCGTCGATCGTGATGAGCGAGGCGACCCCCTCCGGCTGTTCCGCCTTGGAGGCGGGCTTCTTTTCCGCGGCGGCGGCCTTTTCCATGGCGGCGGCGCGCGCCTTTTCGAGCGCCTCGAGCTCCTTGGCCACGTCGATGCGCGGGAAGAGGCCCTCGCCCTTTTTGACCGTCACGCCGGCGGGCAGCAGGCCCCACGTCCCGGCGGACTCGTAGGTGGTGATGCCGCCGGCCGCGCCGATCTGCGCGAAGATCCTGGGCGAGGTGGCGGGCATGAAGGGCGCGAGCAGGATGCCCGCGATGCGTACGCATTCCAGCAGGTTATAGAGCACCGTGGCGAGGCGGGGCCGGTTGGCCTCCTCCTTGGCGAGCACCCAGGGGGCGGTCTCGTCGATGTATTTGTTGGTGCGGGAGATGAGCTTGAAGACCTCGATCAGCGCGTTCTGGAAGGCGTACTGTTCCATCTGCGCCTCGTAGCGGTCCTTGAGCCCGCGCGCGATTGAGATGATCTCCTCGTCGACCGGCTCGGATTTCCGCTCCGCCGGCAGGGTGCCGCCGAAGTATTTCTCCGCCATCGCCACCGAGCGGGAGACAAGGTTCCCCAAATCGTTGGCGAGGTCGGCGTTGATGCGGGTGATGAGCCCCTCGTTGGAGAAGAGGCCGTCCGAGCCGAAGGGAAACTCGCGCAGCAGGAAATAGCGGATGGCGTCGACGCCGTACCGCTCGACGAGCACGACGGGGTCGACGACGTTGCCCTTGGACTTGCTCATCTTTCCGCCCTCGAGCAGCAGCCAGCCGTGGCCGAACACCTTTTTGGGCAGCGGCAGGTCGAGCGCCATGAGCATGGCGGGCCAGATGATCGTGTGGAAGCGCATGATCTCCTTGCCGACGAAATGCACGTCGGCGGGCCAGAACTTTTCAAACTCGTGATACTTGTCGTTGCCGTAGCCGAGCGCGGTGATGTAGTTGGTCAGCGCGTCGACCCACACGTAGACGACGTGGCCGGGGTCGAAGGTGACGGGGATGCCCCATGAGAAGGAGGTGCGGGAGACGCACAGATCCTCGAGGCCGGGCTTGATAAAGTTGTTGACCATCTCGTTGAGGCGGCTCTGCGGCTCCATGAAGTGGGGGTTTTCCTCGTAGAGCCTGATGAGGCGGTCCTGGAAGGCGGAGAGCTTGAAGAAGTAGGCCTCCTCCTCCGCGTCGATGACCTCGCGGCCGCAGTCGGGGCATTTGCCGTCCTTCAGCTGGCTCTCGGTCCAGAAGGACTCGCAGGGCGTGCAGTATTTGCCCTTGTAGGAGCCCTTGTAGATGTAGCCCTTGTCATAGAGGTCCTTGAAAATCTTCTGCACCGATTCCACATGGTAGTCGTCGGTGGTGCGGATGAACCGGTCGTTGGAGATGTTGAGGAGCTTCCACAGCTCCTTGATGCCGGCGACCACCCTGTCGACATACTGCTGCGGGGTCACGCCCGCGGCCTTCGCCTTTTCCTCGATCTTCTGGCCGTGCTCGTCGGTGCCGGTCAGGAACATGACATCAAACCCCTGCATACGCTTGTAGCGCGCCATGACGTCCGTCGCGACGGTGCAGTAGCTGTGTCCGATGTGCAGCTTGTCCGACGGATAGTAGATGGGGGTGGTGATGTAAAATGTCTTTCCTGTTCCATTCATGATGTGGAACCTCCTTGCATGAGTTTGGTGTCGTCAATGTAATGATATAGTATACCACGAATTGGGTAAAATGAACAGGGGCTGTGGAAAGTTTTTGCCGCCGGAGCGCGCCCCGGCGGCAAAAAAGGAACCGCCCGCGGGCGGTTCCTTAGAGGGGACAGTCGATGCTGTCGCTGAGCGCGACGCGCAGGGGGGAAAAACGGTCGGAGAGGTAATCCGCGGCCTCGCAGAAAACGGCGGGCGGCACGCTCTCGTCGTCCTCCACGGGCAGGGTGAACACGACGGTGGTTCCCTTCCCGGGCGTGGAGGTGAGCGCGATGGTGCCGCCGATGGCGGCGATGGAATCTCGCGCGATCGTCAGGCCGAGGCCGTTGCCCGAGAAGGGCCGTCCCCCGTGGTCATAGGAGAAGTACGGCTCAAAGACGCGCGGCTGCACGTCGGGCGGAATCCCGAGCCCGCGGTCGGCGACCGAGACGCTGAGCATCCCCCGCTTGAAGCGCACCCGGACGGCGATCTGGTTGCCGGGGCGGGTGTAGCGGCAGGAATTCGAGAGGATGTTGAGCAGGGCCGCGGACACCTTCTGGGTGTCGCAGGCGGCGGGCAGCATCCCCTCGGGGATGTCCGCGGAGAGCGGGATGCCGGTCGGCTCGATTAAGTCAGCGGCCGCCGAAAAGAGCTCGCGCAGGTAGTGGAAGAGGTCGACCCGCCGGGTCCGCACGGGCGAAAACCCATAGGTGAGGCGGGTGTAATCGGAAATCCACTCGCTGCTGCGCAGCAGCCGGAAGGCGCTCTGGTTGATGGCGGCGAGGTAATCGGGCATGCGCTCGCGGTCCTTTTCGGACGAGCCGGGCCCGCAGTTGCGGGAGAGGAGGGTGAGCATCGAAAAGATGACGGTCAGCGGCGCGCGGTACTGGTTGCCGAAGGAGGAGAGCGTGCGCGACATCCCCTCGGGTCGCATGCCGGAGCCCTGCTCGGCGCCGGAGGCCGGCTGGATGAGATAGCGGCCGCTCCCGTCGGGCAGGGCGCAGATGACGGTCGGCCGCTCTGCGAACAGGTGGTTGGGGCCGGCGGTGGTGAAGGAACCGCACCGGTCGATCTCCGCGCGGACGACCTCGGGGTCGTAGCCGTGCAGCAGCAGCTGCGCGCCGTCCGGCAGGGCCAGGGCGGGCATTTCCCGGGAGCCGGCGGCGCTGCACCAGACGAGACGAAAATCATGGTCCATCACGGCGGCGGGCTGGCCGGAGGCGTCCAGGAGCCCGGTCAGCTGGTCGAAAAAAGAGTCTGTTCGGGGATCGTCCAAAGGCGCACCTCCTCGCTGCGGAACTGCACTTATCATTTGGGAAGGACCGCGGAAATATTCGGATTCCAAATATTGCATGAAGGCCCGGGAACAGGGAAAACAGGGACCTTTCGACACAAATCGACAGAAAATTCCGCTTCAATTATAGTATATGAGGGTGTGATTTTCAATAGGAGTTGGGCGTTTTCAATAAAAAGCAAAGTATAAATATCCCGGGTTTGAAGAAAATAAAAAAAATCGTTTAAAGTTTATCAAGGTTCTTGTAGTTTCCAGAGATTTGTATTATGATAAAGGTATCAAAAATACAGGAGGTTGTTTCCAATGGCAATTAAAGTTGGTATCAACGGTTTTGGCCGTATCGGCAGACTGGTTTTCCGCGCTGGACTGGACAATCCGAACATTGAATTCGTGGGCGTCAACGATCCGTTCATGACCCCTGACTATTGCGCTTACATGCTTCGCTATGACACGATCCATGGCCAGTACACGGGCGAAGTGAGCTACACCGACGACGCGATCATCGTCAACGGCAAGACTGTCAAGTTCTATGCCGAGCGGGAGCCCGCCAACATTCCGTGGGGCGCTTGCGGCGCCGAGTATGTGGTTGAGTCCACCGGCGTTTTCACCACCATGGACAAGGCTGAGGCCCACCTCAAGGCCGGCGCCAAAAAGGTCATCATCTCCGCGCCCTCCAAGGATGCGCCGATGTTTGTCATGGGCGTCAACCACGAGACCTACCAGCCGAGCATGGACATCGTCTCCAACGCTTCCTGCACCACCAACTGCCTGGCGCCTCTGGCGAAAGTCATCAACGACGAGTTCGGCATTGTCGACGGCCTGATGACCACCGTCCATTCCACCACCGGCACCCAGAAGACCGTTGACGGTCCTTCCAAGAAGGACTGGAGGGGCGGCCGCGCCGCTTCCGGCAACATCATCCCGTCTTCCACCGGCGCCGCCAAGGCTGTGGGCAAGGTCATTCCCGAGCTGAACGGCAAGCTCACCGGCATGGCGTTCCGCGTCCCGACGCTGGATGTCTCCGTCGTCGACCTGACCGTCAACCTCGCGAAGGCCGCCTCCTATGAGGAGATCTGCGCCGCGCTCAAGAAGGCTTCCGAGACCTCCCTCAAGGGCATCCTCGGCTACACCGAGGACGATGTGGTTTCGTCCGACTTCATCGGCGACGCCCGCACCTCCATCTTCGACAAGAAGGCCGGCATCGCGCTGACCGACAAGTTCGTCAAGCTGGTTTCCTGGTATGACAACGAGTGGGGCTACAGCAACAAGGTCCTCATGCTCATCCAGCACATGGCTACCGTTGATCATAAGTAATCGGTTTTTTGAAAGAGCCGCCCGCGAGGGCGGCTCTTTTGTTCATTTGCCGCGCTGCGCCCGGCGGCGGTTTTGGGTTTGCCGCGCCGCGCCCGGCGGCGGTTTTGGATTTGCCGCGCTGCACCCGGCGGAGCTTTCACGGGAATTGCCGCCCGTGGGCGGCAAGAATTACTTGCGCGTTCCGCCGCGCACCACGGGTTCCTTTTCGGACGGACGAAAAGGAACCAAAAGTCCGCCTAAGAACCCTCCGCCGGGTTCTTAGGAATCTCCGGGAGTACCTTGCCAGTACCCGCAGGTTACCGCCGCTCCCCACGGGTACACTAGCTGAAGGCTCAATTCAGGTTGCGGCGCTCCCAACGGGGGACGGCGGGCGCGCTAATCCCTCTGGGGCTCGCTCGCGTGCAGCATTTCCTGCGAGCGGCGCCGCGCGTCCTCCAACAGGTCCATCGCCTGAACCGTCCGCGCCGCCGCGCTGTTCCTGATCTGTTCGCGCGTCTCGCCCTCCAGCGGCTTGCGCAGGATTTCCGCAATTTCGGATACCTTGCTGGACAGAAAATAATAAGCGAGCCTGTAATCTTCCATAAACCCACCTCGCAAATGCGTACATATTGTTCGCTTTGCGTACAATAATATAGCAATTGCGATCTAATGTCAAGCAGACTTTGGCGGCACACAAGCTTACAATAAATACATAGAGGTGAGTTGTGTGGGCGTGCATGCGGAGAAATTTCGTAAACTTGGGTTAAGTGTCGCGCATTATCGTAAGCTTGCGGGTTTCACGCAGGAAGAACTGGCCGACTTGGTCCATATTAGCCGGGGATATCTAAGCCATATTGAGGCACCCAATATTGAAATGTCGTTTTCGATTACAACGCTGTTTGATATCTGCGACGCATTGCATATTGAACCGAAAGTTCTTTTCGAGATCTGATTGCGGACACCTGTAAAGGTGTCCGTTTTTTATTTTGGGTGGTTTGTATTTGCCTTCTTTATGCACTCCGCTGGATGTGAGCGGAGGGGGGATCAGGCGCACGACAGTTGCGGCCCCTGACCGCAACTGTCCCCGCGTTTTGACAAGCAAAAGCGCGTGCGCCTCACGGGGGAGGGTCGGCGACCCTCCCCCGTGTGCCCCTACCTGACAAGCTCGCCGCGCCTTCCGTCCCCACCTGTTGGGAGCGCTGCAACCTGAATTGAGCCCTCAGCTAGTGTACCCATGGGGTGTGGCGGTAACCTGCGGGTACTGGCAAGGTACTCCCGGAGATTCCTAAGAACCCGGCGGAGGGTTCTTAGGCGGACTTTTGGTTCCTTTTCGTCCGTCCGAAAAGGAACCCGTGGTGCGCGGCGGAACGCGCTAGTCATTCTTGCCGCTTGGAAAGCGGCAATTCCCGCGATAGCCTCGCCGGGCGCAGCGCGGCAAATCCAAAGCCGCCGGCGGGCGGGCCCCGGCAATCCCCGCCGCTTGGAAAGCGGCAAATCAAAGAACATTTCCCACCACCATTTACATGCCAAAACGACACGAAATTCATGTTATAATAGAAACTCGCGGGTCTCTGACAGGACAAGGGGGGCCGCAACTGGAAAATATCGTTAGGCGAAAGAAACAGGAATGTGCACAAAATATGTGCATAATAGATAAAATGCTTAGAAAGTTTTCATTGTTTTTACGCGATATTTCACAAGAAATACTTGAAAGGCGCTCCAAAAACTGTTAAAATATAAAAAAGGGAGGTGAGGGCAATGGTTAAGCCAAAAAAAACAAAGTCGAAAGACAGCTTTCCATTGTATCTATTTCATCAGGGGACGAATTATAAGGCCTATGAATACTTAGGCGCCCATCCCTGCCGCAAGGATGAAGAAGATGGATACGTATTCCGCGTGTGGGCTCCCAACGCCGTGTCGGTATCGGTCGTTGGCGATTTCAACGACTGGGACCCGGATGCGAATCCGATGACGCTTCTGGAAGATCATGCGGTTTGGGAATGCATGATTTTTGGCCTCAAGCAATATGATTTATATAAGTTCTGCGTGAAGACCAAAGATGGACGCGCCCTGATGAAAGCGGATCCTTACGCCTTCCATGCCGAGACTCCGCCGGAGACGGCCTCCAAGCTGTACGACATCGAGGGCTACGAGTGGGACGACGGCGCGTGGTTCGCGAGCCGCCAGGGCTTCAACCCCTACCGCAGCCCGGTCAATATCTATGAGATGCACCTCGGCTCCTGGCGGCGCTACCCCGACGGCAACACCTACGACTACCGCAGGACCGCCGACGAGCTGGTCGAATACCTGGGCGACATGGGCTACAACTTCGTCGAGCTGATGCCGGTGATGGAGCATCCTTACGACGGTTCGTGGGGCTACCAGGTGACGAGCTATTTCGCGCCGACCTCGCGCTACGGCACCCCGCACGACTTCATGTACTTTGTGGATAGGTGCCACCAGGCGGGCATCGGCGTGATCATGGACTGGGTGCCCGCGCACTTCCCCAAGGACGCGCACGGCCTCTACGAGTTCGACGGCCAGCCGCTCTACGAATACCAGGACGTGCACAAGCGCGAGCACGCCCACTGGGGGACCCGCATCTTCGACTTCGGGCGCAACGAGGTCGTGAGCTTCCTTGCCTCGAGCGCGATGTTCTGGGTGGAGAAGTACCACATCGACGGCATCCGCGTCGACGCGGTGGCCTCGATGCTCTACCTCGATTACGGGCGCGAGGACTGGGAATGGCTGCCCAACGTCAACGGCGGCCGCGAAAACCTCGAGGCGGTGGCGTTCCTTCAGAAGATGAACACCGCCGTGCTCACCGAGCATCCCAGCGCGCTGATGATCGCGGAGGAGTCGACCGCGTGGCCGATGGTCACGAAGCCCGCCTATGTGGGCGGGCTCGGGTTCAATTTCAAGTGGAACATGGGCTGGATGAACGACATGATCGCCTATACGTCGCTCGACCCGATCTTCCGCAGCTACAACCACGACAAATTGACCTTCAGCCTCTTCTACGCCTTCTCGGAGAACTTCATCCTGCCGATCTCCCACGACGAGGTGGTGCACGGCAAGTGCTCGCTCATCAACAAGATGCCGGGCGACTACGCGATAAAATTCTCCGGTATGCGCACCTTCCTGGCCTACATGATGACCCATCCGGGCAAGAAGCTGCTCTTTATGGGCTGCGAGTTCGCGCAGTTCATCGAGTGGAACTACAAGCAGCAGCTCGACTGGATGCTGCTCGACTACGACTCCCACCGCCAGATGCAGCAGTTTGTGCGGGACCTCAACCACTTCTATCTCGCGCACGCCTGCCTGTGGCAGGTGGAGGACTCGTGGGACGGCTTCAACTGGCTGGCGCACGACGACCACGCCCGGAACATCATCGTCTTCCGCCGCATCGACGACAACGGGGACGACCTTGTGGTGGTCTGCAACTTCGCGCCTGTGACGCGGGAGGACTACCGCATCGGGGTGCCCGACGCGACGAGCTATGACGAGGTCTTCAACACCGACGACGTGAAATACGGCGGCAGCGGCGTGGTGAACCGCGGCGCGATCCGGGTGAAGAACCAGCCGGACCACGACATGAAGCAGTCGATCACGATCACGGTGCCGCCGCTGGCGGCGGTCTTCCTCAAGGGCAGGCCGCGCAGGGCGGAAAAGGCCGTCCGGGCGAAAACCACGGCCAAAAAGGCCGCGAAGGCCCCGGCCGGAAAGCCTGTTGTGAAGAAAGAGCGCAGGAAACCCCAAAAGCAGGGGACTTGAGCCATCAACAAAGGGGGTAACAACATGTTCAAGAAGGAATGGATTGCCATGCTGCTCGCCGGCGGGCAGGGCAGCAGGCTGTACACACTGACGCAGAACCTCGCCAAGCCGGCGGTTCCCTTCGGCGGCAAGTACAGGATCATTGATTTCCCGCTCTCCAACTGCATCAACTCGGGGATCGACACGGTGGGCGTGCTCACCCAGTACCAGCCGCTCGTGCTCAACGAGTACATCGGCAACGGCCAGCCGTGGGACCTCGACCGCGCCAACGGCGGCGTGTTCGTGCTGCCGCCCTACCAGAAGTCCTCCGGGTCCGACTGGTACACCGGCACGGCGAACGCCATCTACCAGAACATCAACTTCATCGACCGCTACGAGCCGGAATACGTACTGCTCCTCTCGGGCGACCACATCTACAAGATGGACTATGAGAAGATGCTCGCCTACCACAAGGAGAAGAACGCCGACTGCACGATCGCGGTGCTTCAGGTCCCGATGGAGGAGGCCAGCCGGTTCGGCATCATGAACACATACCCGGACGGCACCATCTTCGAGTTCGAGGAGAAGCCGCCCCAGCCCAAGAGCAACCTCGCTTCGATGGGCATCTACATCTTCACCTGGGAGAAGCTGCGCAAATACCTCATCGAGGACGAGGCCGACCCGCTCTCCACCAAGGACTTCGGCAAGAACATCCTGCCGGCGATGCTGGGCGACGGGCAGAAGATGGTCGCCTATCCGTTCGAGGGCTACTGGAAGGACGTCGGCACGATCGACAGCCTGTGGGAGGCGAATATGGACCTGCTCGACCCGAAGGTCCCGCTCGACCTCTACGACGACAGCTGGAAGATCTATTCCCGCAACCCGGTCATGCCGCCGCACTACATCGCCAACGGCGCGGTGGTGCAGAACTCGATGGTCACCGAGGGCTGCACGATCGCGGGCAATGTCGACTTTTCCATCCTCTTCGCGGGCGTGACCGTCGAGGAGGGCGCGGTGGTGCGCGATTCGATCATCATGCCCGGCACGGTGATCAAAAAGGGCGCGGTCGTCGAATACGCGATCGTGGCGGAAAACTGCGTGATCGGGGAGGGGGCCGTGGTCGGCCAGAGGCCCGAGAACGCCGAGAACAGGGACAACTGGGGAATCGCCGTTGTCGGCAACGGCATCACAATCGGCGCAGGCGCGGTGGTAGCCCCCAAAGCGATGATCGACAAAGACGTTCAGGGGGTGCAATAAGGATATGAGAGAAAATAAAGTAATGGGGATTATTTTCTCCAATATGCACGACAGCATGCTCGGCGAGCTGACCGAGCGGCGCACGACCGGCTCGGTGCCCTACGGCGGACGCTACCGCCTGATCGACTTCGTGCTCTCGAGCATGGTCAATTCCGACATCCAGGATATCGGGATCATCACCAAGCAGAACTACCAGTCGCTGATGGACCACGTGGGCGCGGGCCGCGCGTGGGACCTCGCCCGCAAGCGCGGGGGCCTCGTCATCCTGCCCCCCTTCGCGAGCAGCCAGGGCAGCGGCATCTACCGCGGCCGGCTCGAGGCGCTCCAGGGCGCGATGAGCTACATCAAGCACAACGACGCCAAATATGTGCTTCTCTGCGACAGCGACATCATCGCCAACATCGACATGCGCGAGATGATCAACGAGCATATCAAATCGGGCGCGCAGATCTCGATGATGTTCAAGACCACCGAGGTCTCCGCCGAGAGCGCCCGCGACACCACGACCCTCGCCTACGACGAGGAGACAAAGGACGTCACCGACATCTCGGTGCGCCCCGACGTGCGCGGCACCCAGCATGTCTACATGAACGTCATGCTGCTGGAAAAGACGCTGCTTGAGCGGCTGGTCGGCGAGGGCAAGAGCCACGACCAGTATTCCCTCATCCGCCACGCCATCCAGCCGGCGGTCGGCAAGCTGGCCATCAAGGCCTACGAGTTCAGCGGGTACACCCACAAGATCTCGGGCATGAAGAGCTACTTTGCCGCCAACATGGAACTGCTCGACCCGCGGGTGCGCGCCGAGCTCTTCCCGAACAAGCGCCCCGTCTTCACCAAGGTGCGCGACCAGGTGCCCGTCAAATACGGCCTGTCGGCGCGGGTGGGCAATTCGCTGATCGCCGACGGCTGCATCATCAACGGCGACGTGCAGAACTGCATCATCTTCCGCGGCGCCAAGATCGGGCGCAACGCGGTGCTCAAGAACTGCATCATCATGCAGGACACCTATGTCGGCGACAACGCCCACCTCGAGTACGTCATCACCGACAAGGATGTGCTCATCAAGGATTCCCGCGTGCTGATCGGATATGAGACCTATCCGACCTACATCGCCAAGGGGAACAGCATCTGACCGGAGGGCCAATTCGTACAGGGGCGGCTGTGGCCGCCCCTGTCCTCACAGCAGACCGGCCATGCCGGCGAATACAGGAGGAAGAACATGAGGATTTTATATGTGGCGAGCGAGGCGACCCCGTTTATAGCGACCGGCGGGCTTGCCGACGTCGCGGGCTCCCTGCCGCGGGCGATCCGCAGCAAGCAGCACGCGTGCAGGGTCGTCGTCCCGCTCTACAGCTCGATCAAGCCCGAACTGCGGGAAAAGATGCAGTTCGTGTGCAGCTTTTACGTCCCGCTCGGCTGGCGCAACCAGTACTGCGGCGTCTTTGAAAGCAACTACAACGGCGTCAAGTACTACTTCCTCGACAACGAGTACTACTTCAAGCGGGACGGCGGCATCTACGGCTTCTACGACGACGCGGAGCGGTTCGCCTTTTTCTCCAAGGCCGTCTGCGAGATGATCCAGTACGTCGATTTCGACCCCGAAATCCTGCATTGCAACGACTGGCAGACCGCAATGACGCCCGTCTACCTCAACCTCTTCTACCGCCACCTTGACAAATACAAGAACATCAAGACGGTCTTCACCATCCACAACATCCAGTACCAGGGCAAATACGGCATGGAGATCGCGACCGACGTGCTGGGGCTGCCCTATTACGCCGCGCCCACCATGCTCTACGACGGATGCCTCAACATGATGAAGGCGGCCATCGAGGTGTGCGATTATGTCACGACGGTGAGCCCGACCTACGCCAAGGAGATTACCGACCCCTGGTTCGCCCACGGCCTCGACCGCCTGCTGCGCGCCAATCAGCACAAGCTGATGGGCATTTTGAACGGCATCGACACCCAGAGCTACAACCCCGGGGCCGACCCGGCGCTCTACGCGAATTACGGCCCCGAAACGATCGACCGCAAATACGTCAACAAGACCGAGCTGCAAAAGACCATGGGCCTCAAGCAGGATAAGGACACGATGCTGGTCGGCGTCGTGACGCGGTTCGTCGCGCACAAGGGCATCGACCTCATCCAGTATATCTATGAGGAGCTGATGAAACGGGAGCTCCAGGTGGTGGCGCTCGGCTCGGGCGACTACATCTTCGAGAGCTTCTTCCAGGAGATGCAGGCCAAATATCCCGGCAAAACGGCGGTGCGCATCGGGTTCATCCCCGACCTCGCGCGCAAGATCTACGCGGGCGCGGACTGCTTTTTGATGCCCTCCAAGAGCGAGCCCTGCGGGCTTGCCCAGATGGTGTCCCTGCGCTACGGCACCCTGCCGATCGTGCGCGAGACGGGCGGCCTCAAGGATTCGATCACCGATATGGGGCTGAGCCTCGAGGGCAACGGCTTCACCTTCAAGACCTACAACGCGCACGACATGCTCGGCGCGATCGACCGGGCGGCGGGGCTGTATTACAACCGCGAGGTCTGGCCCAAGGCGGTCCAGAAGGCGATGACCTGCGACTTCTCGTGGGACCGCTCGGCGGGCGAGTACATCGATATGTACCACAGGATCCTGGGAGAGCTGGGCGGCTGATCAAAGAAAAATGCCGGGGCGGGTATCGAAGGATACCCGCCCCGGTTTTTCGCGCGTAAAATTTTGTGTACTTAGAATAAGTACGTTTTGCGGCCCGCCCGCCGCCGCCATGTTATGATAGCGAAGGGGGCGATAGGATGCCGTTGATGATCCAGGGCTGCAAAAAGGAGCGCTCGGTTTACAAAACGATCTATCTTCCGGAGCGTTTGGCCGACGCGGTTGATCGTATCGCGCTGCGGGAGAATGTCAGCTTTAACCGCGTCATCGTCTGTTTGGTCGAGTTTGGCGTGGAGGCTGCTTTGGCCACGGAGGATTGCTAGGCCCCGCCCGTGGGGACATGTCCTTGGGGGACTTTTTTTCTTGAAAAAAGTCCCCCAAACCCTTCAAAAAAGCGCCTGAAGCAGGGCCCGCGGGCCCGGGCTCAGGGCTCCGCCCTCGAAAAGGCCCGGCGTTTCGTCAGAAACGCCGGGCCTTTCTTTAGTACAAAGCGGATTGCATTTAATCCCGTTTCCTCAAACGCAAGCGAAGGTCGGGTTCCCGCAAGTAGCTTACCTCGCCATTGCGATAGATACAGTAATCCTCTCCGGGTGAATAGGCGAACAATTCATCTCCATCTTTGTAGACGGGATACCCGGCATCTATATTAGACGTGAATTCCACACATTTTTCGACGGGGATTGCCCATACGGTAGGGGCCCCCACACCCGACGTGGAGATGCCTTCTTCAGTGACATAGAGGCCAACTTCGTATTGGAGTAGTTCTTTAGGGACGCCGAGTGTCCAGCCGAGGGGTTCGGCATCCTCCGGAAGTGGCTCGCACTCCTCCCAACCGTACCCAAGATATCGGTCGCCCTGGTAGATAATTGCTGCTGAATAATCAAGCGTGGCGGTAGGACCAAAGAGCAAATACAAATCTTTTGCAGGCGCGGATTCAGGTTCGGCAGGCAGGGACGAACATCCGAGAAATAAAACCATTATGAGCAATGCAAGCAGGCGCTTCCGCATCTTTATCCCCCCTTGATTCCGTAGACCACACGGCTAATCCCCGCAAGGTCTTTTTGGATTCTTACTTGTGCGTATCCACTTCCCATGAGCAGTCGGGCGACCGCTTCCGCCTGCGTGTACCCCACCTCGAGCGCCAGAAAGCCCCCCTCTTTGATCAGCGGACGGTAGACGTCCGGCAGCGCCCGGTAAAAATCCAGCCCGTCCCCGCCGCCGTAAAGCGCCATTTCCGGTTCGCGCTTTACCTGCGGCGGAAGCCCCGCCATCTCCTCCCGCGAAATGTACGGCGGGTTGGATACCACGCCGTCGAGCGGCGGCAGCGCGGGCGGCGCGAGCGCGTCGCAGTGAAGCGCCTCCACCGGCGCGCCGTTTCGTTCGATGTTTCGCGCGAGATAGGGGAGCGCCGCCTCCGACAGCTCGAGCGCGTACACCCGCGCGTCCGGACGCATGTGCGCGATCGAGATTCCCACGCACCCGCTCCCGGCGCACAGGTCCGCGACGACCGGCGAAGGGGTCCCCTCCATCAGGCCGAGCGCGGTCTCCACCAGCGTCTCGGTGTCCGGCTGGGGGATGAGCACCCCCTCGCCCACAAAGAAGGGCAGCCCGAAAAATTCCCACTCGCCCAGCAGGTATTGGAGCGGTTCGCCCTCCGCGAGCTTTCGGCAGTGCGCGAAAAAGCGTTCCAGAGCCGGTGCCCCCGCTTGCCGCGCGTCCAGTCCCGGCGCGTATCGGGGGAGCCCGAATGCGCCCTCAAAGAGACAGGAGACCTCGAACGCGCGGTCGGTGCCCGGCCCCGCGAGCGCGAGCCCTTCGCGGTAGGCGTCGGCGAGCGTCATAAACTTCCCTTCCTTTCCAAAACGCGCCGGCGAATTTCGCCGGCGCGTTTTTGAGTTGTGGCGCGGTGGACGGGGCGGGGAGGCGGAAAATTGCGCGGCCCCGGCCGCGCACGCGCGCTTCGCGCGCGAACGCCCCTGCGGGGCGTTATTTTCCGCCGGGCGGCCCCGGCGAGCCTTCCGGTCGATGGATTTTCCCGGCACGGGCGGCGGCTGTGCTTGGGCCGCGCGACCTTCCTGAACCAAAAGCTTTGAAGGGGGGCCGGGGGAAACTTTTTCGAAAGTTCCCCTCCGGTGCGGGGCGTTATTTTCCGCCGGGCGGCCCCGGCGAGCCTTCCGGTCGATGGGTTTTCCCGGCACGGACGGCGGCTGTGCTTGGGCCGCGCGGCCTGCCTGAACCAAAAGCTTTGAAGGGGGCAGGGGAAACTTTCTCGAAAGTTTCCCCTTGGAGGGATATCTATTAACGCTTCCAGCGTTAATAGATATCCTCGCCGTTCTCCGGAATGCAGGGGGTCATGGCGGCGATGGCGACCTCAAGCTGTGTGAGGTCGGGCTCGAAGGTGGTGAGCCGCTGGAGCCAGAGGCCGGGCGCGGAGAGCGCGCGGGTGAAGGGATTGTTGTGGCGCCCGGCATAGCGGATGATCTCGTAGGAGATGCCGATGACCACGGGCAGCAGCAGGATTTTCAGCGCGACGCGCATCCAGATATTGCTCCAGGTCACGACCGAAAAGACGAGGATGGAGATGACCAGCACGATCAGCAGGAAGCTGGTGCCGCAGCGGGGATGGAAGCGTACATATTTCTTCGCGTTTTCGGGGGTGAGCTCGTCGCCCGCCTCATAGCAGGCGATCGTCTTATGTTCCGCGCCGTGGTATTCGAACACCCGGTGGATGTCTGACATACGGGTGACGAGGAAGAGGTAGAGGATAAAGATGGCGATCTTTAGCAGCCCCTCGGTCAGGGTCATGGCGAAACCGGGAGCGTTGACGAAGTGGCCGAGGAATTTGATGACCGCCGCGGGAAGGAGCATGAAGAGGCCGACGCAGAGCACTGCCGCAAGGATGGTGACGACGGCGTTGAAGACCCACATGGCCTTGTCGCCGAGGTGCTCGTCGACCCAGCGGTCAAATTTGGAGGGTTCCTCCTCCTCGGCGAAGCCGGAGAGGTCGGCGGAACGCATGAGGCACTTGTAGCCCTGCCCGAGCATGCCGATAAAATTAAAGATGCCGCGGAGGATGGGGACCTTGTGGTACCACTTGTTTCCGCCGCTGTCCCAGGTCTCGGTAATAATTTCGCCGTTTTGCTGGCGAATCGCCATCGCGGAAATCCGCGGCCCCTTCATCATGACCCCTTCGATGAGGGCCTGTCCGCCGATGGACGTCTTTTTGATCTCTTTTTTACAGGAGTTTTCCGACAAATGATCAGCCCTTTCCAGACAGGCCGCTGTCCGCGGCCCGCCGCGCCGCCGGTCCCGGCGGCAAGTTCAGATAACATATTACCACGCCAATTGTGAATAAATCAACTCTTTCCCGTGGGCAGCAGGATCGTCACGCGGGTGCCGACATTTTCCTTGGAGGTGAGCTCCAGCGAGCCGCCGTGCATGGCGACGATCTCGTCCGCCACCGCAAGCCCGATTCCCGAGCCGCGGCGGGTGGAATTGGCCTTGAAGAACTTCTCCTTGACCTTGGGCAGATCCTGCTCGCGGATGCCGCAGCCGGTGTCCGCGACGGTGATGCGGATGTTGCCGTCCCGCATGTCGGCCTTGATGGTCACCGTGTCCCCGCGGTCGGAGTACTTCAGCGCGTTGTCGATGATGTTGACGAACACCTGGCGCAGCCGGTTGCGGTCCCCCTCAATCGGGGCCACGAGGTCGGGCTCCTCGTAGATAAGGCGCTTTTCCTCATGCTTGGCGCGCTCCTCGAACATGAGCACCGCCTCGGAGAGCTCGGCGATCAGATCCATCTTATCCTTGACGAGCTTCATGCGGCCGCTCTGGATGCGGCTGAAATCGAGCAGCTCCTCCACCATCCCGGCGAGGCGTTCGGTTTCTCCGGTGATGACCCGCATCCCCTTGGATAGCATCTCCGGATCGACCTCGCCGCCCATGTCGGCGATCGTCTCCGCCCATCCCTTGATCGCGGTGAGCGGGGTGCGCAGCTCGTGGGAGACGGAGGAGATGAAATCGTTTTTCATCCGTTCACTCTGGGAGAGCTCCTCCGCCATGTAGTTGATCGTGTCGCAGAGTTCGCCGATCTCGTCGTCGTTGCGCTTGGCGAGCCGCGCGTTGAAATCGCCGTGAGCGATCTTGCGCGCGGTGACGCCCACCTCTCCCACCGGGTTGACGATCGAATTGATGAAGTAGGAGCCGGAGAAGATGACGAAGAAGATGATTGCCACGCAAACGAGGGTGAGGATCAGGATAAACAGGATGATTTGCTGATCCACAAGGTCGAGCGAAACGGCGAACCGCACCGCCGCGATTTGCTGGTCGACGACGGGGGAGGCGCGTGTGATCGCCATGATCTTTTCCCCGTTGATCACGCCGGTGAACCGCCCGACGCCGTCGGCGGCCTTCATCGCGTCGTCGAAATCGGGCATCTGGATGTTGCTGCCCGGCTCGAACCCGCTCGAGGTAAAGGTGACCTTTTTATCGATATCGACGGTCATCAGCTCCATGCGGTTGCGCTCCTGGAAGTTTTCCACGAGGCTGCGCACCTGCTCGGAGAAGACGGCCGAGCTGTCCTCGGCGTAGGCGTTGAGCTGCGATACGACGATGTTTGCCTGCGTCATGATCGCCGCCTGGACGTTGTTGTAATAGAAGGCGCGGATGCCGAACGCAAAGCCGATCTCCAGCGCGATCAGAATGACCAGAATGACGCCGAGGTTGTTAAAGAGCCAGCGTTTGGTAATTTTTTTGACAGCCACAGCGTCACCTCGCTTTCTGTTTGCCGCTCGGAGAGCGGCGGAGCTTGTCGGTGGTCGACCGACGGCGGTTTTAGATTTGCCGCTCAGTGAGCGGTGGAGCTTGTCGGGTCCCGCCCCGGCGGGTCCCGGCAATCTATGCCGCCGAAGGCGGCACATCTTAAGCGCCCCAGAGGGGCGTGAAAAAAGCCTTCCGTCCGCCGGGCGGAAAATCCAAGGAGATGCCCCGCCGGGCGCAGCGCGGCAAATCTACTTCTGCACCCACTTATAGCCGTAGCCCCAGACGGTGAGTAAAAATTCGGGCTCCGAGGGTTTGTCCTCGAGCTTCATGCGCAGGCGGCGGATATTGACGTCGACGATCTTGACGTCGCCGAAATATCCCTCGCCCCACACCTTATTGAGAATGTCCTGCCGGCCAAGGGCGGTGTTGGGATTGTTGAAGAAATATTCAAGGATCTGGTATTCCACCTGAGTAAGCTCAAGGATCTTGCCGTTCTTCGAGACGGTACGGCTCTTGGTATTGAGGACAAAGGGCCCCGATTTGATCTCATTGGGCGCGGGCGCGGCGGCCTTTTCGGCGGCCATGGCGACGCGGCGGTAGAGCGCGTCGACCCGCGCGACAAGCTCGGAGGGGGAGAAAGGCTTGGTGACATAGTCGTCGGCGCCGATCATCAGGCCGTTGACCTTGTCCATCTCCTGGCTTTTGGCGGTCAGCATGATGATGCCGATCGAAGAATTCTTTTCCCGGATGCGGCGGCAGACTTCAAAGCCGTCGATGCCGGGCATCATGACGTCGAGCACTGCCACGTCGAAGTAGGCGGGATTGCGGTCAAAAATCTGGAGGGCTTCCTCGCCGCTCGGGACGTCGACGACCTCATAGCCCGAACGTTTGAGGTTGATGACCTCAAAGTCGCGGATGACGTCCTCGTCCTCGACCACCAAAATCCGTTTCATGTGAAATCCATCCTTTCCTACCGGTCAGAGCAGGGAGAACATGTCCTGCAGATCGGTCCATGTGATTGCGAGCGGGCTTGACGGGCTTTCGGGGATATAGCCGTAGTAGCTGAACATCCCGCGGGATTCGCTGAACTTCTGATAATTTTCCAGGAATTTGTCCTGGTAATCCTTCTGGGAGACGACGCGGATGCGGGCCAGCTCAACCGAAAGGTCGTTGAGCGGGTCGTCCGAGCCGTTGTAGCCGATAAACCGCCATTCGCCGTTCTCCATCTGGTTGACGATCGTTACCGCGCCGATCCACTGCTGGGGGAATTCGACCATATAGCCGCCCCCGCGGTTGATCGCGGCGGCGAACACCCGGACAAGCTCGTCCTTTTCCAGACGGTTATATTCCGTGAGGTAGAGCCGGTCGGCCTCGTCCACCTGGTCGTACCCGGGCAGAAGCCGCGCGGTGGGAATTTCGATCGCGCGGTCCCCGTCGATATCGGTACAGAGGGGGGAGGGGACGCTGTTGGGGTTGTTGGCGCCCGAGGCGGTGTTGGGGCGCTTGGTCATCTGATAGAGGCTCGGCTTCTGGTAATCGGGGTCGAGCCGGTCATAGTCCGCCTCTTCCCCCTCGCCCTCCTCCGAATAACTGATGACGGGGACCAGCTCCCCGTCCGCCACCGAAAAGACCTCGGTGACGAGGATATCGGTCGAGCCGACCGCGAGGCTGTCGCCGGGGACCAGCTCATCCACAAAGATCGCGCGCCGCGCGGAACCGGCCGACAGCCGCCCGGCGGTCACCCCCGCGAACTGTAAGATCCGTTCGGTGAGGGGCTTTTTATCGACGATGGCCACCGCGTCGCCATCAAAGGAGAGCAGGTTGATCCAGAAGGATTCCAGCGTGGTGCGCGAATTGCTCGAGAGCAGGAAGACGTCGGCCTGGCCGTTGCGGTCGAGGTCGTCGATCAGATAGGTCGTATAGCCCGGGGAGACCCCTTCGGCCAAGGCGTTCACCAGCACGCGGTCGGCGGGGGAATAGCGGTAGACCCGCAGCTGCTTTTCCTCCCGGTCGGAGCCGCTCCAGCCGACGACCACGTCGGAGGCGTCCTTGGCGGTGATGTTCGCGAAGGCGACAAACTCGACGTCCTGTCCCGCGCCAGGCAGGTCGCAGAGCGACCGCCACACCCCGTCCTGCCGGTCGAGCAGCACGATGCGCGCGGTGTTGTCGATCGAGGGCTCGTAGAAGACGATCGCCTCCTCCTCGCCGTCCCCGTCGATGTCGTGGAAGACGAACGCCGAACGGTGGTCGCCGCTCTTGGGATATTTGAGGCTGTAGTTCTGGGTGAGCGCCGCGTCGTCGAGCGCGTCGTTGATTGCGCGCTGCTCGGGAGTCAGCCGGGGCGGGCGCATCAAATCGTCGGTCGCCGGGCTGAAGGAGGTGCAGGCGGAGAGCATCAGGCACGCCGCGGCCGCGGCGAGCAGTTTCGAGATACGCGGCATGTCGGTTCCTCCCTTCAAAAGAGTTTGCCCGCCCGCCGCAAGGTTACGCCGGGGGCGGGCATACGCACAGTTAGCTATGCTAATTTTATCCCATTGCGGCGCGGATGTCAATCGCGCGCGGGGGCGGGGCCGCGCCGTCCCAAGGAC